>CAZYAX010000148.1:0-4878 GCA_964646195.1 uncultured Faecalibacterium sp.
CCCCAGATCCTCGCCGTTGGTCTCGATGACCTTCTTATACCAGAAGAAGCTGTCCTTGCGGCTGCGGGCCAGGGTGCCGGTGCCGTCGTTCTGCTTGTCCACATAGATAAAGCCGTAGCGCTTTTTCATCTCGCCCGTAGAGGCGCTCACCAGGTCGATGGGGCCCCACATCGTGTAGCCCAGCAGGGGCAGGCCGTCCTCGTTCACGGCCTTGAGCATCTCCTCAATGTGGGCGCGCATATACTCCACGCGGTAGGGGTCGTGGATGGAGCCGTCCGCCTCCACCACGTCATTGGCGCCCAGGCCGTTTTCCACGATGAACAGCGGCTTCTGGTAGCGGTCGTACAGCATATTCATCGTGATGCGCAGGCCCTTGGGATCGATCTGCCAGCCCCAGTCGCTGGCCTTGAGGTAGGGGTTCATCAGGGACATGATGGCCGCGTTGCCAGGCTTGCGGTACTTTGCGACGGTCTCCGGGTCGGCGGAGGAGCAGCGGCTGGAATAGTAGCTGAAGGAGATAAAGTCCACCGTGCCCTCGCGCATGACGGCCTTGTCCTCCTCGGTGCAGTCCAGATGGATGCCGGCACGCTCCATGCGTTTCCAGGCCCACACCGGGTAGGCGCCGCGGGCCTGCGCGTCGATGAAGAAGTAGTTGTCGCGATCCGCCTCCATGGCGGCGTAGACGTCGTCCGGGTTGCAGGTGAAGGGGTAATACTGGCCGGCCGCCAGCATGCAGCCCACCATGCAGTCCGGCATGATTTTGTGGGCCAGCTTGACCGCTTTGGCGCTGGCCACGATTTCGTAGTGAGCTGCGCGGTACTTGACATCTTCGGGATCTTCGCCCTCCTCAAACAGGATGCCTGCGCCCATAAACGGCATGTGCAGCAGCATGTTGATCTCGTTGAAGGTAAGCCAGTACTTCACCTTGCCCTTGTAGCGGTTGAAGATAGCCTCGCAGTATTTGAGGTAGGCGTCGATCATGCGGCGATCCTTCCAGCCGCCGTACTTCTTGATCAGCGCGATGGGCGTGTCAAAGTGGCAGATGGTGACCAGCGGCTCGATGCCGTACTTGTGGCACTCGTCGAACAGGCTGTCGTAAAAGGCCAGGCCCTCCTCGTTGGGGGTGTCGTCGTCTCCGTTGGGTAAAATGCGCGTCCATGCGATGGAAAGGCGGTAGCACTTAAAGCCCATCTCCCCAAACAGCCGGATATCCTCCTTGTAGTGGTGGTACATGTCGATGGCCTCGTGCGCGGGATACTGGTGCTCTGCGTCGCAGTCCAGCATCTTCATGATACCGCGGGAGACCTTCATGCGGTCGGGACCAAAGGGCACCACGTCCACGGTGGACAGGCCGCGCCCGCCCTCGTTGTAGGCGCCTTCGCACTGGTTGGCAGCCGTCGCGCCGCCCCAGAGGAAACCTTCTGGCATTTTCATAGTCTAAAACCTCCTGTAATCCTTCGGGGGCCTCCGCCCTGCGCGCACCGGGCCGGAACAGAAGCTCCTCCGTAGAAAAGGGCGGGCCCTCTGGTGGGAAAAACTCCGCCAAAAGGGCCTGCCCAAACTGTTTTATTGCACCGGCCCGCGCAAAAATTATTTGCTCAGATCCACACTGCGGATCACCTTGCGCAGCGGCAGCACGCTCTTGGGGTTGACTGAGAGCTCGTCCACGCCCATGCGCAGGAACAGCTCGGTGAGGGCCGTGTCCGCGCCCAGCTCGCCGCAGATGCCGACCCAGGTGCCGTGGCGGTGGCCCGCCTCGATGGTCATCTGGATCTCCTTGAGCACCGCGGGATGGTGCGTGTTGGAGAAGGGCTCCAGCTTGGCGTTCTGGCGGTCCAGCGCGCAGGTGTACTGGGTGAGGTCGTTGGTGCCGATGGAGAAGAAATCGCACTCCTCGGCCAGATCGTCCGCGATCATCACGGCGGCGGGGGTCTCGATCATGGTGCCGATCTCGATATTATCGGCCATCTTGACGCCCTCGGCCTCCAGCTCCTTGCGGCACTCGGCCAGGATCTCCTTGGCCTCGCGCAGCTCGCGCAGGCTGATGATCATAGGGAACATGATGCCGATGTTGCCGTAGGCGGAAGCGCGCAGCAGCGCGCGCAGCTGGGTCTTGAAGAAGTCCTTGCGGGTGAGGCAGATGCGGATGGCGCGGTAGCCCAGAGCCGGATTTTCTTCCTTATCCAGCTCCATATAGTCCACCGTCTTGTCCGCGCCGATATCGCAGGTGCGGATGATGACCTTCTTCGGCGCCAGGGACTCGACCACCTGCTTGTACGCCTCGAACTGATAATCCTCGGTGGGGTAATCCTTGCAGTTGAGGTAGACGAACTCGGTGCGGAACAGGCCCACGCCGCCCGCATCGTTCTGCTGCACGGCGCCCACGTCGCCGATGCCGCCGATGTTGGCGTACACATTGATGGTCTTGCCGTCCAGCGTGGTGTTGCTCTTGCCCTTGAGCTCCTGCAGCAGGGCCAGCTTCTTCAGATCCTCCTGCTGGCGCTTTTGCAGCGACTTGAGCAGGTCGGGGGTGGGTTCGATATAGACGCAGGCATTGTAGCCGTCGATCACGGCCAGCTTGCCGTCCCACTCGTCGCTGATCTCCTTGCACTGGATCAGGGCAGGGATGTTCATGCTGCGGGCCAGAATGGCCGTGTGGCTGTTGGAGCTGCCCTCACGGGTGATAAAGCCCAGCAGCAGGCTCTTGTCCAGACGCACCGTCTCCGAGGGGGCCAGATCCTCAGCCACCAGGATGCTGGGCTCGGTGCCCTGCATGCTGCCGGTGTCGGTGCCCTGCAAAATGTCCAGCATGGCCTGCGCGATGTCGATGACGTCCGCGCTGCGGGCCTGCAAATAGGGGTCGTCCATGGCGGCGAACACGGCGGCCTGATTGTCGCCCGCGGTCTTGACCGCGTACTCGGCGCACTTGGTCTGGCCGTTGATGATCTCCTTAATGGCATCGACGAAATCGTCGTCCTCCAGCATCATGGCGTGGATGTTGAAGACCTCCGCGATGTCTTCGCCGGCCTCCGCCAGCGCCTTTTCGTACAGTGCGGTCTGCTGCTCGATGGCCTTGGCCTGCGCGGCCTCAAAGCGCTGGATCTCCTTTGCGGGGTCCGCCACGTTGGCGCTGGAGATCACAGTGTCCTTTTTCTTATAGATCTTGATCTTGCCGATGGCAATGCCGTTGAGAATGCTTTTACCGGTACCTACCTGCATAATGGAAACTCCTTCCTTTATTTCCTCGTTCCATGGATCCGGGCCTTCGATTGGAAAAAAGCCTCCGCAGAGAATCCCCCACAGAGGCTATTCATCATCCAATGCCCGATCAGATATTCTCGCTCAGGAACTTTTCGATCGCGGCGGCAGCAGCAGCCTCGTCGTCGCCCTCGACCTTAACGGTGATGGTATCGCCCTGCTTGACGCCCATGCCCATCAGAGCCATCAGCTTGCGCATATCGCAGCTCTTGCCGTTCTTCTCGAGGGTAGCGGTGCTGGCGAAGCCCTTGACCACCTTGACCAGCAGGCCGGCCGGACGTGCGTGGATGCCGCAGGCATCCTTGATCGTATACTGGAATTCCTTCATAATCATTTCTCCTTATTTACATAATACTGCATACTGCACGGTAAGTATCCGTGCTGTTCATACGCCGCGCGGCTGCGGGCGTACGAAATCCGCTGTCTTTATTATAAACCCATAGACCGAATTTTTCACCGTTTCATTTTGCTGATTTTTTTGCTTTTTTTTTGTGACTTTAATACAGAAATATTTCCTTGCAGGCCGTCTTTTCGCCTCTTTGCTGTTTTTTGCGAAAAAAGCAGCCCGCTTTTATCCCAAAAAACACCCGGCCGGGCGCTTGTCCCGGCCGGGCGGCATCTGCCTCTCCAGCCCATTGGTCATTCCACAGGGTAGCCCTGCGCGTCCAGCGGCAGGTCGGTATAAAGGGCCGCCTCCTGCGGCAGCTCGCCCTCCGGCTCGGCGGACGCCGGCCCCGCAGGGCCGCCGTCGCCCAGCTCAATATCCACCTGCACCTGGCTGCGCTCCTCTCCGGTGAGCTCCTCGTCGTGGCGCTCGCCCCAGTCGCCGCCGAAGTCGTCGCCGGAGGTCTGCTCGGCGCCGTCCTCCGCCGCCATAGCGGCCTGCAGGTCGGCCAGGCCCGTCACCACGCCGGAAGGCTTTTCCAGCAGGTACGCGCCGATGGCTTTTTTCTTGTACACCAGCAGCACGGCGTAGCAGGTGGTATCGCCGCTGCTCCGCGCGGGCACCACGGCCAGCCATTTTTCCACGGTCTTACCCTTATAGCGGGTCAGGTCCAGCCCGCTCTGGGTCACCACGGTATTGAACGCCGAAAAGCTGTCGTCCCATTTGCGCGGGATCTTGACCTTATCCGCCGTGATGGATGCCGGGTCCACCTCCAGGCCGTAGCCGGTGAACCAGGTCTGGATGTCCTGTGTGCTCTCGATCTTGCTCACAGCCGGCGCGGACGCCGTGACGGCCCGCGTGCTGATGTACCGCCCCAGAATGGCGCTGAACGCCAACACCGCGCAGCACATCACGCCCACTCCCAGCCGCCGCAGGCCAGATTTGCCCAATGTTACAACAAACATGTGTATATCCTCCCCCTACCCGGTGCGTCTTGCGGCCGGCGGCCGCCGTTGCCGGTGTTCTGAGAAAAGATATGCGGCGGCAGGGCGGGTTTATGCAGAGGGAGGGGCGGGTTTTCCGGCCTTTTTTGAAAAAAAGGCCTCGGCGAAAAAACTTTTGATCGGCCAGCGCGTCCCGCGCTGGCTGAGTTTTTATAACTAGCATCCGCGCTTTCTGGTACTTAGGGAAGCTCTGAATAAATCTGGTATGCAGATTGCCGGGCGAGCCGTGCC
>CAZYAX010000149.1:0-4858 GCA_964646195.1 uncultured Faecalibacterium sp.
CCGGCAAGATGCGTGCCAAGCCCGAAGGGCGTGATTTGTTCAGAGGTTCCATAGACAATTTAAAGTGCGTCTACATAGTCCACTCCAAAAAATCAGCAGGCTTTCTTTGAAGGAACCTCTGCTCAAACGCCTGGCCGCGGCCAGCGCTACCGGTCAGGAATGCCCTCAGCAATGGCCGTGAAAAACAGCCTTTTAAAGAGCCTTTTCCTCAATCCCGTATACGCCCCATGCGCTGGCCGGGATCGGGCCAGCGGTTCCCAAATCTGTGTCCGGCCCTGCATGGGCCGAAAAATGCCTCCGGCTGCTTGTACCGGAGGCTTCATGCGGCAGTGCGCCGCTTTTGGCCTTATTCCGCTGCCTGGCTGGACACCGCAGCAGATCCAGCCTCACCCGAATCCGCCGCGCCGGACGCCGCGTCGGAAGATTCCGCCTCGCCGCCGGAATCACCCTCGCCGGGCGCCGCCTCGGAAGCTGCCGCCTCGCCAGAGGCGTTGCTCTCGTTCACCGCGCCCACCGTAGACGAGCCGGTGAGGTACTGCGCCGTGCTCAGCGCGCGCTGGATCTGCGGGTCGTCCGCCACGGTATAGTCGTAGTAGAGCGCCTCTTCCTCGCTGCTCAGGGCGCGTTCCACGTCCACTGCGAGGCCCACGCCGTCGAAGCTGGTGCCGTCGCAGCTGAGCAGCTTTGCCACCGTGACCACCACGGCGCTGCCGTCCGAAAGGCGGTGCGGGCTGCTCTGGATGGTGCCCTTGCCCATGGTGTTGGTGCCCACCAGCCGCGCGCCGTTCATCGTGCGCAGGCAGCTGGCAAACAGCTCCGCCGCGCTGGCAGTATTGCCGTTCACGAGACACACCACCGGCACCGTTACCTCCGTGTCGCCGCTGCTGCTGCCCAGCACCTCCCGGTCGCCGCTGCGATCCTCCGCATAGGCCAGCGTGCCCTCGGGACAGATCAGGTCGATGCAGCGCAGCGCGTCCTCCAAAACGCCGCCCGCGTTGTCGCGCAGGTCGAACACATAGCTGGCCGCCCCCGCGGTGCGCAGTGAGCGGATGGCATAATCCAGCTGGCTGGGCGTACGGGAGTCGAACTGACGGATCTTGATGTAGCCCACATCGTCGGCCATCTCGTAGTCCACGGTCGTGACGTTGTAGCCCGAGCGGGTCACGTCGTTGTTCTGCTCCACGGCCTCGGTGTTCAGCCAGGTGATGTTCACCACCGTGCCCGCTTCGCCGCGCAGCCGGTTCTGGATGGATTCCACGCTGGACAGGCTCTTGACGTCCACGCCGTCGATGGCCGTGAGGTAGCACCCGCGGGTCAGGCCCAGGTCCTCCGCCGGGGAACCCTCGTACACCTTGATCACCTTGGCGTAGCCGCTCTGCTCGCGGCCCAGCTCCACGCCGATGCCCATCACGGTGCCGTTCTGCACGTTGAGCAGGTCGGCATAGGCCGACGCCGTATAATAGGTGGCGTATTTATCGCCCGTGCCCAGCATATAGCCGGAGGAGATGGTGTCATAAAGGCGGTCCTCGTCTATGCTGTAATAATCGTTGCTGCGCACATATTTATCGATCTCCGCGATCTTACTGTACATGATCTCCTTTTCCTTCACGCTGGTCACGGTGCTGTCGAACAGGCGCATCGCCAGCAGCATCGTGATCGAAAAGGTCACCGTCATCGCAAGGATCACGATGGTGATCATCATGCTCACCGATACTTTTTTATTCATAAAACGCTCACCTCACGCCTCAAACCACAAACGGAAGGATCAAACTGCCTACGATCGAGAGCACAAGCACACCCGCCAGGATCAGGCAGCCGATTCGCAGCAGTTTTTTTTGTTTTTCCTGCTTTGTCTGTTTCATTGCCCGTTTCGCCTCCCTGCTCATTGGATGGGCACATACTTGCGCGGATCTACACGGTTTGCGCTGGAGCGCCCCTGCCATACCTCAAGGTGCAGATGGTTGCCGGTGGAGTTGCCCGTGCTGCCCACATAGCCGATCACCTGGCCCTGCGTCACATAGGTGCCCGCCGAGACCGCAATGGAGGACATATGCCCGTACAGCGTGGAATAGGCCACGCCGTCCTGCATGGTGCCGTGGTACAGCACCACATAGTTGCCGTAGCCACCGGTGCTCCAGCCGGCCACCGACACATAGCCCGCGGCGGCGGCATAGATGGGCGTGCCCTTGGGCGCGGCAAAGTCGATGCCGCCGTGCAGCTTGTACACGCCGCTGACCGGGTTTTTGCGGTAACCATACTCGCTGGAGATGCGGCTGTAGCTCTTGAGCGGGCAGATAAAGCCGGTAAAGCTCAGCTGCGACTGGGATGCTGCGGCCGCCGCGATGATCTTCTGGATCTCCTTCTGCACGGCCTCATAGTTCATCTCGTCCGATTCCAGCGCTTCCTGCGCTTCCTTCTGCGCCGCCTGTGCCTCCGCATAGCTCATCTTGGCCTCGGTCAGGCTGTTTGTCAGCTCGGTCTGCTTGCCCTGCATCTGCCGGTTTTTGGCGTCCAGATCCGCTTTTTGGGTTTCCAACTCGGCCTTCTGGGCTTCCAGCTCGGCCTTTGCCTGCTCCAGCGCGTCCTTGGCGGCCTTCATTTCGTCCAAAATTTCGGTGTCCCGCACCGAGATTTCCTGCATCACTTCCGAAAAGGTAAGCAGCTGGTACATATCGGTCACCGCGCTCAGCATGGCCACGCTGCCGCCCTCGCGCAGCTCCTGCATGGCCCCCATGCGGCTCTTGAAGCTGTCCCACCGGAGGTCGATGTCCTCCTGCTTTTGCACGATCTCCTCCTGCTTGGCGGTGATCTCCTGCTCCTTGACGCCGATGTTATTCTGCACGGTGGCGATCTCGGATTTCAGCACCGAGATCTGGCTCTGGATGATCTGCACCTGCTGCTGGAGCGTCTGCTGGAGCGCGGCGGCGGCGGCGGCGCTCTTTTTGGCGTCCGCCAGATCCTTCTCGTGCTGATCCTTTTCCTTCTGGATCTGTTCCAGCTTTTTTTGCAGGTCCTCCATGCTGGTGGTGGAATTCGCCTGCAAGGCGGGCAGCGCTGCGCCCACGCTTACCAGCAGGCACAGCGATGCCAGCGCCGCGCTCACGGCCCGCAGCAGCCTGCCGCGGAGTTTTTCGGTTTTGTTTATGGAATGTTCCGTATGTTTCATCATATCTTACCCTGAATATCAGACCCGCAGGTGCTTACGAATGGAGAACAGGCTGCCGATACCGCCGATGATTGCGCCCGCCGCCAGCGAGGTCCACAGCAGCGTCACCCACACCTTCTCCACCGGGATCAGCGAGAAGGTGAGCAGCATGGCCCAAAAGCCGGTCATGCCGGACGCCGCATTGAGGATGAGCTGGTACAGCCCGATGGTGGTGCCCGCCGCCAGGCCGCCGGCCAGCAGGCCCAGCAGCACGCCCTCCACGGCAAAAGGCAGGCTCACAAAGAAGTTGGTCGCGCCCACATATTTCATAATTTCCACCTCTTTGCGCCGCGCATAGACGCTGAGGCGGATGGTACTGCCCACCGTGATGATGCTCACCACCATCAAAACGGTCACAAACACGGCAGAGCCCTTGCTGATCGCCTCCTGCATCGTGACAAAGATGCCCGCCAGCTCCACGGGGGCAGTCACCTTGACGACGCCGGGGATACGCGCCATCTGCGCGCTGAGGTCGGACAACCGCTCCAGGTCGGTCACCGTGACTCGGTAGTTGGCCTTGAAGGGGTTATCGTTCTCAAAATCGTCCCACAGGGAGGCATATTCCTCCATGCTGCTGCGATAGATATTGAGCACGTCCTGCTTGGAGACGTAGGCCACCGCGCTCACGCCGTCCAACTCCGCCAGGCGCTGCCCTACGGACTGGGCTGTGACGTCGCTGCAATCCGGGTCGAGGTAGACCACCGTCTCGTTCTGGTTGCCCAGGTAATTGACCAGGCTCTCCACATTGGCCTCGGCCAGCTGCACAAATCCATTGAGGAACAGGCACACCGCCAGCGAACCCACGCAGGCAATCGTCATGGCCCAGTGGGCCCCCAGGTTGCGCACGCCGCGCCAGGTAAGGAATCGTATCGTTGAAAATTTCACAGCACAGTCGCCCCCTGCCCTGCCGGCACATCCGAGATGATCCGGCCCTGCTTCAGCGTAATGACACGCTGGTTAAAATGGCGCACCAGCTCGTGCTCGTGGGTAACCACCAGCACCGTAATGCCCATCTGGCTCACTCGTTCCAGCAGCTCCATCATCTCGAGGCTCAGCTCGGGGTCGATGTTGCCGGTGGGCTCGTCCGCGATCACGAGCTTGGGCGCATGGGCCAGCGCCCGGGCCACAGCCACGCGCTGCTGCTCGCCGCCGGAGAGGTAATCGGGGTAGACCTTAGCCTTATCCTGCAAATGTACAAGCTCCAGCACATACGGCACGCGGGCGTCGATGTCCTTGCGCGAGATGTTGGTCACATGCATGGCAAACGCCACGTTCTCGTACACCGTCATGCTGGGGATGAGGCGGAAGTCCTGAAAGACGATGCCCATCTGACGGCGCAGGTAGGGCACCTGACGGCGGCGCAGCGCAGCCACGTCCTTCCCGTCCACAAACACCTGGCCGGAGGTGGGCACCTCCTCGCGGAGGATCATCTTGAGCAGCGTGGACTTACCCGCGCCGGAATGGCCTAGCACAAAAACGAATTCGCCCGCGCTGATGTGCAGGTTCACATCGTCCAATGCAAGCGACCCGCCCTTATACTCCTTGGACACATGCTCGAAATCAATCATGTAGGTAAGGCTCCTTGCTTTCAGTATAAATGTAAAAAGACCGGCCGCCCGCCCACGGCGGCGGCCGGTCTGGCACATTTGTTAA
>CAZYAX010000150.1:0-4854 GCA_964646195.1 uncultured Faecalibacterium sp.
TTATTGATTTTATGCAGTTTAATCCCGCATATCCCTTCGGATTTGCGCAAACGGCTCTTTTTTCAGCCCAACCGGGTGTACTCCGCCAGCTTTTCCTGCACCAGCTCGTCCGTGCCGGGGATGTATTTGCGCATATCGTTCCGGGGCGCGATGTTGCCCGGCAACAGCTGCGCCCGGTATTCTGCCGGGGTGCGGTGCAGCGTCTCCCGGAAGCGGCTGTTAAAGCTCTTCAGATCCGAAAAACCGTTGTCGATCGCAATTTCCGTGAGGTTCTTGGAGGTGAGCGCCAGCTCCGACAGCGCCTGCTGGAAACGCACCCGCGTGAGATATTCGTGGAAGTTGACGCCCACTGCGTTCTTGAACAGGGTCGAGATATAAGTGCGGTTGTACTGCGTATAGCGGGCCAGATCCTCCAGGGTGAGCTTTTCTGTATAATGCTGTTCGATATACAGCACCAGCCTGCGGATGACCTCCTGCTGCTCATCCTGCTCTGGCGGGGATTTCACCGTCTGCGGCGCAAACCTCTGGCATAGAACCGTAAGCAGCAGCTCCATGCTGCCCTTGGCAGCCAGCTGCGCGTAGGGGCCGCCCGCGTATGCAGCGCGGTACACCTGCGCGGCGTAAAACCGGATGAGCTTATACCGCTCGTCCTGGCGCGTCTGCGCATCGGACAGGCAGCTTGAAAAGTCGAAGCAGCTGCCCTTTTTTAAGAAAGGCCTAAAAGCCGACGCCGAAAAGTGCAGCACCAGCGCGCGGGTGTTCGCCTGCTGCCCAAAGGAGGCGTGCCCCGTGCCCGGCCCCACCAGAAGCACGTCGTCTTCGCCCAGCAGCGCCGAATCCTCGCCGCGGCAAAACTCCTGGCTGCCGTGCAGCAGGATGTTCAACTCATACTCCGCCGGATGCCAATGGTAGCGGTAGTTCAGTATTTCGTGTACGAAGCAGTTGATATACAGGCCGTCCCGCGGCCACTGCATTTCCAGATAGCCCTGTTCCATTGCGCCCTCTCCTCTGTGAAAAAATCAAAAATCCAAACATTTCCCCGGTTCGGATTGTTCAGGTCTTTCCTGTTCCCGGATGCCTGTTTTTAGCATATTCCGAACTTCCCGCGCTGTCAACCGCCCAAAAGGCCGCCTGTCGGAGAATTTTCCACCCTCTCTTTCGGCAAAATGCCGAAACCGGCCGTGATGTTTTCGGCAAAGCAAACAGGGAAAATCTTCAGGTCCTGTCCGGGAAATTTCTCCGCCTTTTTTCGCCAAAGGCCGGTCCTTGCCCGGCCAGGCGGCCGAAAAGCTGCAAATATTTTCAGCGACAAAGATCAAAACTTCTGGTAAATTAAACATGCAAGAGGTCTTGCCCGGGCCACAGACCACAGACGTCATAAACGCAGAAAGGACTATTCAATTATGAACACACAAATGATCCTCTGCATGGTGATCTTTGTTCTTACGTTGATCAGCTATATGCTCAACAAGATCCCCATGTGGCTCACCGCTCTTCTCTCCATGGCTGCCCTGTACGTTACCGGCTGCGTTGGCGCTACCGACGCGCTGGCCGGCTTCTCCAACACCAACACGATCCTGATGGCAACCATGTTCGTGGTGGCCGCCGGTTTCCGCCGCACCTCGCTGGTGGACGGCATGTGCAGCGCCATTATGAAGCTGACCCGCGGCAGCTTTAAAACTGCCTACTTCGGCTATATCCTCATCGCCGTGCTCCTCACCAACTTTATCGCAAGCCCCATGGTGGTGTACGCCATCGTTTCGCCGCTGCTGGCCGCCCTGTGCGACACCACCGGTCACAGCCGCTCCCAGTACATGTTCCCCGTCATGGTCGTGTGCGTCGCCTGCTGCGGCATCCTGCCTCTGTCCACCGCTATCCAGCAGGCCGGCCAGTTCACCGGCTTTATGGAGACTTATGGCTTTACCGGTATGACCTTTGAGCCGCTCAATTTCTTCAAGGGCGCATGGCCCATCCTCATCATCGTGCCGCTGTGGGCGCTGTTCCTCGGCCCCCGCTTCACCCCCGAAAAGCCTGTCATCCCCATCGAGGCGCTGGAAAAGAAGGCCGCCGGCAAATCGGGCGAAAAACTGAACCCTGTGGTGGACAAGATCGGCATCTTCGTATTCTTCGCCACCATCCTCTGCCTCATTTTCTCCAGCCAGTTGGGCCAGCCTACCTGGTTCATCGCGCTGGTGGGCAGCCTGCTGATGGTCTTGTTCGGCGTCGTAGACCAAAAATCTGCCCTGCGGGATATTCCCTGGGACATGCTGATGCTCTTTGTGGGCGCTCTGGCGCTTGGCTCCGCCCTCACCGCCACCGGCGCGGGCGATCTGATCGGCAATGCGCTGGCCAGTGCCGTGGGCGGCACCCACAACAGCTATGTGCTGGGCGCGCTGTTCTTCATCATCCCCTTCCTGCTCACCCAGTTCATGCTCAACCGTTCGGTCTCCGCCGTATTCGTGCCCATCTGCCTGCTCACCTGCTCCGCGCTGGGCGCGAACCCCACCGGCCTGGTGCTGCTGGTGAATGCCGGCTCGCTCACCGCTTTCCTTACCCCGATGGCTACCCCGGCTGTGCCTATGTGCATGGCGGACGGCGGCTACGACCTTAAGGCCCTGTTCAAGAGCGGTGCACTCATCACCCTTCTCCTGCCCATTGTCTATATCTCCTATACAATGACGGTTTTCCCCGCGTTCTAAACGCTTCTCGCACAAGAAAGGTGGCATAACGATGACCCTTGACGAAATGATTGAACAGGCCCAGCTGCTTCGTTCCCGCGACCGCTTTGGCCTGATGACCCGGGAGGAGCTGGCCGCCCTGCCCGGCACCGAGAGGGAGCTGCATATCCTCCTTGAAAACGGCCGCACCGTGCATGTATACGAGCTGCGGCCCAGCACCCCGCTGCCCAGCCCCACGCCGATGATCCTCAATTACCACGGCGGCGGCTTTATCAAGGGCCGCACAGGCCGCGACAGGCGCTACTGCTCCTTTTTGGCCGAGCAGCTCCACTGCCTGATCTGGGACGTGGATTACTGCCTTGCGCCGGAGGATCCCTTTCCCGCTGCGGTAGAAGAAAGCTATGGCATCGCCGCCTATGCCTTCGCCCACGCCGCCGAGCTGGACGCGGACCCAGCCCGCATCGCGCTGGCAGGCCACAGCGCGGGTGGCACCTTGGTTGCATCCGCGTGCATCCAGGCCGGACAGACCGGCGCGTTCCACCCCTGCGCTGTCCTTATGGAATACCTGCCCGCCAACAACGCCATTGACCCCATGGACCGCCTTACCCCCGCCCAGCTTGCCGATGAGCGCGCCGTGGCCCGCGCCCGGACCGAGCGCCTGTACACCACCTTTTACTGCACCCCGCAGCAGGCCCAGAACCCGCTGTGTTCCCCGGCACTGGCCGGTCCGGAGCTTCTCGCCTCCTTCCCGGACAGCCTGGTGATCTCCGCCGGCAAGGACAGCCTGCGGGACGAGACCGAAGCCTTTGCCTTGCGGCTGGCCCAGGCGGGCGTTACGGTAACGCTGCGGCGGATCGTCCCTGCCATGCACGGCTTTACCACCAACCGTACCGAAGGTTGGGAAGAAGCGCTTGCACTCCATTGTAAATTTTTCCGCCAGTATTTATAATAGAACCATCCACAGAAAAGGAGGATCGCATCTTGAAGATCACAGACGTCAAGCTGATCTATGCAAAGCACTACCTGTTCGTACATATCTATACCGACGAAGGGATCGTCGGCCTGGGCGAAGCGGGCAACTGGGGCTATCTGGACGCCACCGCCGCCGCCATCCGCAAATTCACCTCGTACCTCATCGGCAAGGACCCGTTCCGCATTGAGGACCTCAACCAGAACTTCTACCGTTCGGTCTATTTCCGCGGCTCGGTCATTATGAGCGCCATCTCCGCCATCGACATCGCGCTGTGGGATATCAAGGGCAAGGCGCTGGGTGTGCCGGTGTACGAGCTTCTGGGCGGCAAGACCCGCGATAAGATCCGGGTGTATGCCTCGGTCATGACCAAGGAGACCAGCCCCGAAGCGCTGACCGGCAGCTACCGCGCGCTGAAGGACCAGGGCTTTACCGCCGCCAAGATCTTTGTCAACGGCCCGGTGCGCAGCCGCAACGACGGCCGGGACGAGTTCTTCTCCGGCCGTGTGGAGGAGGAGCTGGAAAAGGTGCGCATCTGCCGTGAGGCCGTGGGCCCGGATTTCGACTTCGTGCTGGAGGCCCACCGCGGCATGACCGTGCCGGAGGCCATCGCCTTTGGCCGCGAGGTAGAAAAATACCGCCCCATGGTCTTTGAGGATCCGATCACGCCCGACAACATCGATTCCATGGCGCTGGTCGCCTCCAAGGTCAACGTTCCCATCGCCACAGGCGAGCGCTTCATCGACCTTAAAGAGTTCGAGATGCTCATGCGGCGCGGCGCGGCCCAGTACATTCGCCCGGACGTGTGCGCCGTGGGCGGCATCACCACCAGCAAAAAAATCTGCGCCCTGGCCGAGGCCAACGACGTGCTGGTCATCCCGCACAACCCGCTGGGCCCTGTTTCCACGGCGGCCTGCCTGCAAATCTGCGCCAGCATCCCCAACCTGGGCATCCAGGAGCTGCCCGGCTTCTGCCTCAACGGCGCAGAGGACAAAATGGTCAAGCAGCCGCTGCGGTTTGAAAACGGCTGTATGCTGATTCCGGACGCGCCGGGCATCGGCGTGGAGCTCGCGGAGGATGCCGCCACCCTCTACCCTGCCAACGAGCGGGGCAGCAACGAGGCGAAACGTGCCTTCGACGGCTCGGTCAAGGATTGGTGATTTCCTTTTTCATATTTCTCTCGAACGGCAGCAGGCCCGCCCCGGA
>CAZYAX010000151.1:0-1884 GCA_964646195.1 uncultured Faecalibacterium sp.
GATCATTTCAGGCCGAACCGCACGACCACCAGCCGGTACCACAGATACGGGATCATGTTCCAGAGCATCCACAGCTCCATCAGGATATAGTGCGGCAGGTCGCGCCAGCGGAAGGGACGCTTGTTCAGCCGGCCCTCGCGCAGGATGGCGAAGGCCTCGCGCATCCCCTGATCCCACTCCTTGCCGAAGCCCTTTTTGTGAAAGACGTACCGCTTGAGCCAATAGCCCAGCGCCAGCGGCAGGCAGTTGAGCAGCAGCATCAGAGCGGGCTCGTTTTTGAGCGGCAGCAGGATGCTGTTGCGGCCGCTCTGAATGCTCTTGAAGCCGTTGTACCGCACCGCGCCGGTGCTTGCGCCGCAGATGTGATAGCAGCGGGCTGAGGGGCACAGCACGTTTTTGTAGCCGGCGTTGTTGGCGCGCCAGCTCAGGTCTACGTCCTCAAAATAGGCGAAGAAATTTTCGTCGAACCAGCCGATCTCGTCCAGAATGCGCTTGCGGTACAGCGACGCGCCGCCGCAGGCGGAAAAGATGCGTTTTTGCCGGGTGTAGCGGGAGGCGCGCCGCCCGTCGCCCTCCTTGCAGGCAAAGGCCATCACAGTGACGTAGTCGCCGGCGTCATCGGCCAGCTCCCGCTCGAAATGGCGGATCATCAGGCTTTGCACGGCAAAGATGCGGGGGTCCTGCCCGGCGGTGTGCAGCAGCGCGGCCAGCCACTGAGGCTCGGCAAAGGCATCGTTGTTGAACAGGACGACGTACTCGCCCCGCGCCCGCGCGATGCCCTGGTTCACCGCGTGGGAAAAGCCGGTATTGACGCCGTTTTCGATCAGGGTGAAATTGGGGCGGGCGCAGTAGGCGCGGGCCTGCTCCAGGCTTTCGTCGGTGGAGCCGTTGTCCACGACGATCAGCTCAAAATCCTGTTCGGTCTGGGCGTAGATAGACTCAATGGAGTCCCGCAGCCAGCCCTTGCCGTTGATGTTGGGGATGACGATGGTCGCTTTCATAACCGTGTTGTTCCTTTTCCGCTTGCATTGGGCGCAGCCGTATAGGCGGCAGCTCTTCCCCATTGTAACACATTTGCCCGCACAAAAACAGGCCGCACCCCAAATTTTTGGGATGCGGCCCGGCAAAGGGGAACGGTCAGGCAGCCAGGGCGCTTTGGATGGAGGCAAGCACCTCCGCGCCGTTTTCGCTGCACACCAGCACGACCTCGCCGCTGGGCACCACCGTGACGGTTGCCGCCTGCGCGATCTCGTACTGATCCGGCAGGTAATGCTCCATCGAGAGCCGCTGGCCCTCCACATAGCCCTCCAGTGCGGTTTTCACCGCGTCGGTTTTGCCGGCGGCCGGCTTGACGATGGCGACGCCGTAGCTGCGGACCATCATCAGGGAGACCGAAGCGGCAAAGTCCTCAAAATCGCCCTCCTGGAGCCCCAGCATCGGGAGCATTATGTCGGCGATCTCGCTTTGCAGCGCGTCCGCCTCATACTCGGCGCTGGTGCCGCCGACGGCGGTATAGGTGCCTTCGGTCTCGCCGGGGCGTGCAATCATCAGATAGTCGTTCTCCTCCTGGGTGCGCGCGTCCTGGATGATCTGGGCATAATCCTTGGCCGCAGCGGGCGCGGAGGAGGACGGGCTGCCGCAGCCCGCCAGCGCAAACAGGCACAGGGCGGAGAGCAGCAAGGCAAAAATACGTTTCATCAAAACACTCCTTTATATGGTGTGGTGTGGAAGCCTAGTATAAGAATGTGCCGGGAAGGGCCGGCTTATTCTCAATACGATTTAGCCATGAAAAGGATTGCACGTCAAAAAAATTTTCAGAGGCCGGCGCTGCCAAAGCCGCCGCAGCCGGGCTCGCTGTAGGAGCTGTAATATCCATAGGGGCCG
>CAZYAX010000151.1:1984-4851 GCA_964646195.1 uncultured Faecalibacterium sp.
CCATAGGGGCCGTAGAAATAGTCCTCAACGGTATACAAAAGCCCGCGGCCGAACACGACCGCCATGGCAAAGACACAGGCCAGCGCAATGGCGGCGAGAACGCCCAATACACCGGTTTTGATCAGGCTGGCCCGCGCCAGCCGCTGGCGGGCCGGGCAGGTGGTGGCGCCAAAGCTCCAGTATATCATAAGGATCAGGCCCAGAACGGGCACCGCAAACAAAAACAGCGTCCAGAAATATTGAGCGGTGCTCAGGCCGCCGTCCGGCTCTTGGGGCGTCTGGGGCGCATAGCGTGGGCCGGGCTGGGACGGAATCAAAGACGCGGCGTCCTTTGAAAGAGGCGTGCCGGAGCGGGAAGCACCGGGGCCTGGAGGCGGGGCATCCGGCTGTGGAGGCACGGACGCACCCTCCGGGCGGGGGAAATCCGACTGCGAGGCGGGCGCAGGATTTTCATCGGAAGGGACGGCCGAAGCCACAGGCGAGGCGTCGTTTAAAGGCCGGCTGCAATAGGGGCAGACGGCGGCACCCTCCGAAACGGGATGGCCGCAGAACGGGCAGGAAAATGAAGTCATGGAAGGAACCTCCTTACAGGCTGGCCCGGCAGATGCTTACAGCAGCAGGGATTCGATGCCGCCGCGATCCACCGGGGTGGACAGAATGATCTGGGTGCTGGTCTGGCCGAGCTTCTGGAACTGCATGATAATATGCTCCAGCGCCTCCATGCTGTTGCAGCTCACCTTGATGAGGAACGTGTAATCGCCGGTGACATTATAGCATTGTAAAATCTCGCGCCGGTCCTGCATCAGGCTCAGCACCTCCTCCCGCAGCGACGGCTTGACGGAAAGGCTGATGAGTGCATCCACATAAAACTGCCCGGCGGGCCGGTTGAGCAGCACGGTGTAGCCCCCGATGATGCCGTCCTGCTCCAGCTTGTGGATGCGGCTGGAAACGGCCGGGCTGGTGAGCGATACCTGCTCGGCGATCTCTTTGACGGGCATGCGTGCATTTTGAGAAAGAAGCGTTAGAATCTTGCGGTCTAAATCGTCCATAAACGGCGGACCTCCCTGGTAAATCGGTTGAAATCCATAAAATTTTTCAAAAATAAAGTTAGGAGTTGTAAAAAATCACAAAAAACCCAAAAAACCTCGAAAAAAAATCTGGTTTTTTAATTATATAAAGTTTTGGACGAAAAGTAAAGAAAAATAGTAAAGCGGATGCGAAAAAAATAATTTGACAATAAATTTTAAAAGGGTATAATATAAATCACAGAGCAATGCTGGCGGCCTTCGTGTGGGTATACGCCGGATTCTAATTATGAGATTCTCAACTTTATATACTTTCCCACCCCTCTATACACAAAAACCCGCTGCCAGGCGGGTTTTTGTGTTTTTATGCGTGCCGCTTTTCCGGCGGGAAAAGGCCGCTGCAAAACGGAAGGATGCGGAGCAGCCGCAAAAAAGGCGCCCCTGCGTGAGGCTCGCGCAGAAAGGGCGCCGTTCTTTTTCGTGCGGGCCGGATTTGCGGCAGATCGCACAGGGAGGCGGAGCCGCTGCTTTGCGGCCGCTCCGGTACAGTAAAAGGGGAGCCGCTTTATTATTTGCGGCCCGGCTTAGGCGGCGGTGTGCCGGGAACGGCGGGCTTTTGCGGCGCGGGAGGGGGAGTTTCTTCCGGCTGGTCCGGGTCGCCGAATTCCTTATGGTAGGTCTCTATCATCTCGGCGCAGTTGTTGCGGCTCAGCCCCAGAGTGACCAGCTTTTTGGTGATGTCGTAGATGACGGCGAACAGAGGCACCCCGATGAGCATACCCACAAAACCCCACAGGCCGCCGAACAGCAGGATGGCGAACAGCACCCAGAAGCTGGACAGGCCGGTTCTGTTGCCCAAAATTTTGGGCCCGATGATGTTGCCGTCGATCTGCTGGAGGATCAGCACGAACAGCACGAACCACACGGCCTTGACTGGATCCTCAATAAAGACAAATAGGGTGGCGGGCACCGCGCCGATGAACGGCCCGAAGAAGGGGATCACGTTGGTGACGCCGATGATGGCGGAGATAAGCAGCGCGTTGGGGAATTTGACAATCACACACACGATATAGCACAGCACGCCGATGATGGCCGAATCCAGAATCTTGCCGTTGATAAAGCCGCCGAACATCCGGTCGGCATAGGCCAGCTCGTCCAAGATGATCTGGGCCCATTCGGGCTTGACCAGGCTGTGCAGGATTAGGTTGGCCTGGCGGGCAAACCGCTTGCGGCCGGCCAGCAGATAGAGAGCGATCACGACGCCGATGAAGAGGTTTTTGAGGGTGATGATTGCGTTCCATACGCTCAGGCCCACGCCGCTTACGATATCCCGCATATAGGGCATGAGGGTGTTGCGCACCCAGTTGTTGAAGGTATCGGAAATGGTGGCGTAGCCGGTCTCGATATAATTGAGCAGGATCTGGTTATCGCTGAAATAGTTGGTGATCCAGGCCATGATCGCGTCCAGCTTGGATTGCAGCGTGACCGACAGCGTGAGGACGCTGTTGATGAGTTGGGGGATGATCATGATGAACAGCGCGTATACGATGAGGAAGCCTACGAGAAGCGTAGCGCCCACCGCGAGCGCGTTGGCGGTGCCGGGCTTTTTTGGCAGGATGCGCAGCAGCTGCTGTTCAAACCAGTTGCAGATGGGCTTGAGCAGATAGGCGATCGCCGCGCCGTAGATAAATGGCATGAGGATATCGCACAGATTGGACAGTGCATTGCCGAACCCCTGGTACCGGTAGAGCAGAAAGAAAAAAAGGATGCTCAGGCTGATGGCCCCAAAGCCGGCCAGCATCCCCTGCAGGTATGGCCTGGATGGATGATTTTTCATGTTTT
>CAZYAX010000152.1:0-4836 GCA_964646195.1 uncultured Faecalibacterium sp.
AGGTCAGTCTCAGTCTCCTCCTTGAAGGTGGTCTCCAGAATGCCGGCGCGGCCTGCGCCGATGCCGGAGGCGTAAGCCAGGGCGATCTCCTTGGCCTTGCCGGTGTAGTCCTGCTCCACGCAGATCAGGCTGGGCACGCCATGGCCTTCCACATACTGGCTGCGCACGGTGTGGCCGGGGCCCTTGGGGGCGATCATGATCACGTCCACGTTCTTGGGTGCAACGATGGTCTTGAAGTGGATGTTAAAGCCGTGCGCAAAGGCCAGGGCCTTGCCCTCGGTCATGTAGGGCGCGACCTGCTTGTTGTAAATGTCAGCGCACAGCTCGTCGGGCACCAGCATCATCACGATATCGCCGGCCTGGGCGGCCTCCTCGACATCCATCACCTTGAAGTTGTCGTGGGTGGCGGCAAACTTGGCGGCCTTCTCCCAGTGGCCGGAGTCCTTGCGCAGGCCCACAACGACGTTTACGCCGCTCTCGGCCAGGTTCTCGGAGTGGGCGTGGCCTTGGCTGCCGAAGCCGATGACGGCGACGGTCTTGCCGTCCAGCATACCCAGGTTGCAGTCAGAATCGTAATACTTTTTGATAGCCATGTTGTTTTTCTCCTTTTCGTACTATGGATTCAATGAAAAACGGTTTGTATATTTTCGGCCCATTCAGCAGGGCGAAAAGCGGGTTAGCGGGGGCAGGCGGTGCCGGGCAGCGGCAGCTGAGCGGCGCGCACCTCCTGGGGCGGCTTTTGCATGTGCTGGTGCATGCCGCCGCGCTCCAGCGCCGTGACGCCGGTGCGGCATTGCTCCAAGATCTTATAATCCTGGAACATCAGCAGGAAGGCGTCGATTTTTTCCGGCTTGCCGGTCAGCTCAAACACCATGCTGTCCGGCGAGAGGTCGATGATCTTGGCTTTGTAGATGCTGGCGATCTCCCGCAGTTCGGCGCGGTTGGATATGTCAGCAGCCACCTTAAGCAGCAGCAGCTCACGCTGGAGGGCGTTGGTGTCGTCCAGCACGAACACCTGGCGGGTCACCTCCAGGCGCGCGGTCTGGAGCAGGAGCTGGTTGAGCTCCTTTTCGCTGCCGGAGACCGTGATGGTGATGCGGCTGATGGTGGGGTCGTTGGTAGCTGAGACGGTGAGGCTGTCGATGTTGAAGCCGCGCCGGCAGAACAGATTAGATACGCGGGCCAAAACGCCGCTCTGGTTGTCCACCAGCAGGCTGATGACCTTGCGCTGTTTTGCGTTGTCCATTCCCAAATCTCCTTATTTCATAATGATGCTGTTGATGTCGCCGCCGCCCGGGATCATGGGCAGGACCTTTTCATCCTTGTCGATCATGCATTCGATCCAGGTGGGGCCCTTGCGGGTGAGGGCCTCGGCAAAGGCGGCCTGGAACTCAGCCAGATTTTCGCAGTGGTAGCCCTTGAGGCCAAAGCCCTCGGCCAGCTTTACATAGTCGGTCTTGCGGTGGGGGTCGGTCTGGGAATAGCGCTTGCCGTAGAAGCTGGTCTGCCACTGGCGCACCATGCCCAGCACCTGGTTGTTGAAAATCACGGTGATGATGGGCAGCTCATAGCTCACGGCGGTGCAGGCCTCATTGAGGTTCATGTGGAAGGAGCCGTCTCCCGTGAACATGACCACGCGCTGGTTTTTGCCCAGGGCCATCTGCGCACCGATGGCCGCGCCGTAGCCAAAGCCCATGGTGCCCAGGCCGCCGCTGGTGATAAAGCCGCGGCTCTTGACATGGCGCACATACTGCGCGGCCCACATCTGATGCTGGCCCACGTCGGTGACGTACACGGCCTCAGGGCCGCACTGGTCACACACCTCGCCGATGATCTGGTGTGGCAGCAGGCGGGAGGAATCGTCCTGCGGGTGATAATCGAGCTTTTGCCAGTCGCGGATCTGGGCAAGCCAGTCGTGGTGCTCTTTTTCCTCGATCAGGGGCAGCATGGCGCGCAGGATGTAGGCGGCGTCGCCGGTGACGGAGAGGTCGATGTCCACGTTCTTGCCGATCTCGCTGGGGTCGATGTCAATCTGGATGATCGTGGCCTTGCCCGCAAAGGTCTTTGGGTTAAGGGCCACGCGGTCCGAAAAGCGGGTGCCCACGGCCAGCACCACGTCCGCCTCGCTGATTGCCTTGTTGGAGGCATAACAGCCGTGCATGCCGATCAGGCCCAGGTTCATCGGGTCATTGTAAGGCACGACGCCGGCGGCCATGAGGGTGTAGGTTGCAGGGATGTTGGCCTTGTGCAGCAGCTCCCGCAGGGGCTGGCAGCTGGCCGCGCTGCGCACGCCGCCGCCGAAGTAGACCAGCGGGCGCTCGGCCCCGTTGATCAGGTCGGCGGCCCACTTGACCTGCTGTTTGTCAAAGGTAGTCACGGTGCGGATCTGCTCGGGCTGGCGATGGGTGAACTCACAGGTGTTGGCGGTGACATCCTTGGGAATGTCCACCAGCACAGGGCCCTTGCGGCCGCTCTGCGCGATACGGAAGGCTGCGCGCATGGTATCGGCCAGATCCTCCACGCGGCGCACGGTAAAGTTGTGCTTGGTGATGGGCATGGTGATGCCCTCGATATACGCCTCCTGGAAGCTGTCACGCCCGAGGCCCTCCGTGGGCACATTGCCGGTAAAGGCGACCAGAGGCACACTGTCCATATAAGCGGTGGCGATGCCGGTGACCAGGTTGGTGGCGCCCGGGCCGCTGGTGGCCAGCACCACGCCGGTGCGGCCGGTGGCGCGGGCGTAGCCGTCCGCCGCGTGGGATGCACCCTGCTCGTGGGCGGTGAGCACATGGGTGATGCGGTCGGAGTTCTTGTAGAGCTCGTCGTACAGATTCAGTACGGAGCCGCCGGGGTAACCGAAAATCGTATCGACGCCCTGCTCACAAAGCACTTCGACAAAAATCTGAGAACCGTTAAGCAGCATGATGAATTTTCTCCTACTTTTCCTAAATCTTGCGGTGTATGGCGGGAGGGAGGCAAAGAAAAAAGCCCTTGTCCCCTGCAAAACCAAGAGACAAAGACCTTGTAAAACAAGCTCTTTGCGGTACCACTCTCGTTGACGCGGGGTCAAACCGCGCCCTCTCGCGGGCTTCCAACAAAGCCCTGCACGTTAACGGATGCAGCCGGCTCTGCTTACCAGGCCCTTGAACCCTTCGGCAGGCTGCTCCGGGAGGATTTCACGCACGGTTCGTCTGCCGCCTTGCAGCACCCGGCAGCTCTCTGTGAAACGAGGGCCATGCATTACTTTTTCCCATCTACGCATTTATTAAAATAAAATATACTCTAAACGAGACGTTTTGTCAAGCCATACTTTTTTCCAAACGCAGGGGTGAAAGATGAAAAACATTTGTTACGGCTTGCGCCGGAACGGCGAAGAGGGTATACTGGGGGGCATACCGGATGGCTTCAGGGCCAAGCGCCGGAGGGCAGGCCGCGGAGGATGCCTTTGCGCGCATATGGCCTTTGTCTGGCAACGCCCCGGCATACAGGCCGCAAAGAGGCGGACGCACGAGGCCTTAGAGCAAAAGCCATTTAATATAAGGAAGACGAGGAACGTACAAAATGGAACTGAACGACTGGAACGCCCGGCTGCATGGGCTGGTGATCTTCCGAGGCCTTTTGGAGGATCCGGCAGTGGCAAAGCTGGCCGCGCTGCTGGACGGGCTGGCGGCCTGCGGCGCGCAGGACGGCGAGGGCGATGTGTGCCGGATTGCGGCGCAGGCTGCGGAGTTTGAGGCGGAGCTGTTCCGCCACACGCCCAACTGGGGGGAGTATCTGGCCGCCGCCGTGTTGGAAAGCGAGAACATCTGCGTGCGCCATGCTGCGCTGGGTACGCTGGAGCCGGTGCTGGCCGCCGCGCTTGCCGGCGAGCTGGACTTTTTGCAGCGGCTGTGCGCGCTGGAGCTGGACGAAGTTCTGGCAGCGGCCTTGCCCCGGGAGGAGCAGCGGGCCCGGCTGGCGTTTTTGCCTCGCTGGGAGACAAAGCAGCTGGATCTGGCTGCGGCCTACCGTGCGCGCATGGCCGAGGTGGGCCGCAGGGGCTATGGTATGTTTGCCAAGCACCATGTATTCACCGTCGATGAGGGGCATCTGGTGCCGGTGAAGTACCCCGACCCGCAGCGCCTGCGGGAGTTGCCCGGCTACGAGAAGGAGCGCGAAAAGGTGATTGCCAACACCAGGGCCCTGCTGGCCGGGATGCCGGCCAACAACGTGCTGCTGTACGGCGACGCGGGCACAGGCAAGTCCAGTGCGGTGAAGGCTATCGCCAACGAGTACGCCGCCGAGGGCCTGCGGCTGGTGGAGGTAAAAAAGAACCAGCTCTACCAGATCCCCGACCTGATGGACGAGCTGGCGGCCAACCCCCTCAAATTCATTTTGTTCATTGACGATTTGAGCTTTACGGCCAACGATGACAACTTTGCAGCGCTCAAGGCCATTTTGGAGGGCAGCGTGGGCGGCCGCGCGCAGAACATCGCGGTGTATGCCACCTCCAACCGGCGGCACCTCATTAAAGAAACGCTCACCGACCGCGCCGGCGACGACATCCACGAGATGGATACCCGCCAGGAGCTGATGAGCCTTTCGGCCCGGTTCGGCCTCACCGTCACCTTTCAGCGGCCCGAAAAGGCCCGCTTTGAGGCCATTCTCACCGAGCTGGCCAGGCAGTACGGCGTGCAGATGCCGCTGGATCAGCTGATCGTGAAGGCGGAGGCGTTCGCCATCCGCGCCGGCGGCCGCAGCCCCCGCGTGGCGCGGCAGTTCATCGAACAGTGTAAGGCCGGGGTGCAGCGGTGAGTGCACATGAACAAATGGGCGGCTGAATGCTATGGAAGCTCT
>CAZYAX010000153.1:0-4828 GCA_964646195.1 uncultured Faecalibacterium sp.
CCGCTGGCGGCGTTTATCCCGAACGGGCGGAATGTGGGGCGCGTGGAGCAGGTGCATGGCGGCGTGAGCCGGAACGTGGTGGAGGACATCGCCAACGTGGAGCTGCGCCCCACCTTCGTCAGCCTGGTGGACGAGAGCGGCACGGGCACCGACGTGATCGAAAAGCTGAAGAACCACAAGGTCAACACCAAGTACATCCGCCGCACGCCGGACGGTATGGGCACCTGGCTGGCGGTGTTTGTCAACGACGGTGACGTGAGCGCCTCTATCTCCAAGCGGCCGGATCTGAGCCCAATCGCGGAGATCCTGGACGAGCAGGGAGACGAGATCTTCCGCGACGCGGACAGCATCGTCCTGGAGATCGATATGGACAAGGATCTGGTCAAGCGGGTGTTCCACTACGCGCGCAAATACAACAAGGAGGTCTACGCGGTGGTCTCCAATATGAGCATCGCAGTGGAGCGGCGCGACCTGCTCCAGTCCACCGGGTGCTTTGTGTGCAATCAGCAGGAGGCGGGCATCCTGTTCTCGCAGGACTACGACGAAAAAACGCCGGAGGAGATGATGGAGATTCTGGCCGAGAACGTCCGGCGAGCCCGCATCCCGCGGATGGTGGTCACAATGGGCGGCAGCGGCGCGGTGTATGCCGATATGCAGGGCGATAAGGGCTTTTGCCCGCCCAAAAAGGTGGACGTAAAGGACACCACCGGCGCGGGTGATTCCTTCTTTGCAGGGGTGGCCATCGGGCTGACCTACGGCAAAACGCTGGCGGAGGCCTGCGAGATCGGCACGCGGCTGGCGGCCTCGGTGATCTGTACGTCGGAGAACGTGTGCCCGCGCTTTTTGCCCCGTGAGTTTGGGCTGGAGGTGGAGGTGACGGATTGACCCCGCCGCTCCGGGCAGCCCTCTTGTGACGAAGATAACGAGAGAAAGATTTATGAAACCTATGGATTTTTGCACGAAAAAATGGTAATATTGTCTGACAAGAGAGTATAAGCCAGCTGTCAGCGGGGCTTTTTGGCAAACAAAAGCCGAACGGCCCAAAACGAGGCAAGTACGTTTTAGCTGCGGCAGCCCGGATGAAAGATCCGCTTCATCCGTTTACTGAAACAGGAGGAATCGATTTGAAGAGATTAGTAATTGAAACACCTGAGCGTGGGCAAAAGGTCCTGGAAGGGATCTACCGCGATGCGCAGCGCCGCATCGCGGCCAGCCCCCTGGGGCTGTGTCCAGTGGACATGGCCCTGAATTTTTTGCGCCTGTGCCACGCGCAGACCTGCGGCAAATGTGTGCCCTGCCGCATCGGCCTGGGGCAGCTGACCAAAATGCTGGAGTCGGTGCTGGACGGCACGGCGGACTTTGAGCAGATCGACCTGATCGACCGCACGGCCAGCATCATTTTGGATACGGCGGACTGCGCCATCGGCTACGAGGCCGCCAAAATGGTGCTCCAGGGCGTGCGCGGCTTCCGCGACGACTACGAGGAGCACATCCTGCACGGGCGCTGCATCTCGGCGCTCAAGCACGCCGTGCCCTGCCGCTCGGTGTGCCCGGCGCACGTGGACGTGCCCGGCTATGTGGCGCTGGTCAAGGCCGGCCGCAACGAGGACGCAGTGCGCCTCATCCGCAAGGATAACCCCTTCCCCTCGGTGTGCGGCTATGTGTGCGAGCACCCCTGCGAGGAGCGCTGCCGCCGCGCGATGGTGGACGACGCCGTGAACATCTGCGGCATCAAGCGCTACGCGGTGGATCACGCCGGGCCGATCCCCACGCCGGAGTGCGCGCCGGCCACGGGCAAGCGGGTGGCCATCGTGGGCGGCGGCCCCGGTGGCCTGACGGCGGCCTACTTCCTCACTCTGATGGGCCACAAGGCCGTGGTTTACGAACAGCGGCATAAGCTGGGCGGTATGCTGCGCTATGGCATCCCCGATTACCGGCTGCCGCAGGACGTGCTGGATAAGGACATCCAATACATTCTGGATACCGGCGTGGAGGTACGGCTGGATACCCCGGTGGGCAATGAGCTGACCATCGAGCAGCTCAAGGCGGAGTACGATGCCGTGTACATTTCCATCGGCGCGCACGACGACAAGAAGCTGGGCATCGAGGGCGAGGACAGCCAAAACGTGGTGAGCGCGGTGCAGATGCTGCGCCATATCGGCGAGGGCGATATCCCCGACCTGGCCGGCAAGCGCGTGTGCGTGATCGGCGGCGGCAACGTGGCCATGGACGCCACCCGCACCAGCGTGCGCCTGGGCGCAAGCCACGTCACCTGCGTGTACCGCCGCCGTGTGGACGATATGACGGCGCTCTCGGAGGAGATCGAGGAGGCGCAGGCAGAGGGCGTCGAAATGTTCACGCTGCATGCGCCGGCCCGCATCGAGGCGGACGAGAACGGTGCGGTGGCGGCGCTGTGGGCGCAGCCGCAGATCATCAGCAACATCGGCGCGGATGGCCGCCCCTCCGTGCGCAAGGCGGACAAGGAGCAGGTGCGCATCCCCTGCGATTACATCATCGTGGCCATCGGGCAGGCCATCCATGCCAAGCCCTTTGAGGAGAGCGGCATCGGCACCCGCCGCGGCGCGATCCATGCGGAGGAGTCCAGCTTTGTGCCGGGCAGCGGCAACGTGTTCGCCGGCGGCGACGCCGTGAGCGGCCCGGCCACTGTGATCCGCGCGGTGGCTGCAGGCAAGGTGGCCGCCGCCAACATCGACGACTTCTTTGGCTACCACCACACCATCAGCGTGGATGTGGAGGTGCCGCCTCCGCAGCTCACCAACAGCCCGGCCTGCGGCCGTGTGAACCTGACGAGCCGGAGCATCGCAGAGATCAGCGGCGATTTTGACCTGGTGAGCGTGGGCATGAGCGCGGAAGAATGCCAGCAGGAATGCGGCCGCTGCCTGCGCTGCGACCACTTTGGCCTGGGTGTGTTTAAGGGAGGAAGGAGCGTCCAATGGTAAATTTGATGATCAACCGCGTTTCGGTCAGCGTGCCGGAAGGGACTACGATTCTGGAGGCGGCCCGTTCCGCCGGAGTACATATCCCGCATCTGTGCTACTTGAAGGAGATCAACGAGATCGGCGCGTGCCGCATTTGCAGCGTGGAGGTGGAAGGCGAGGATAAGCTCATCACCGCCTGCAACAACGTGGTGCGCGAGGGCATGAAGGTGACCACCAACTCGGCCCGTGTGCGCCGCGCGGCCCGCACCAACCTGGAGTTGATCCTCAGCCAGCACAACTGCAAGTGCGCGCTGTGCGTGCGCAGCGGCAACTGCCAGCTGCAAAACCTCGCCAACGATTTTGGCATTTTGGAGAACCCGTTTGAGGAGGACCTCCCCACAGGCAAGCGGGTGCAGTGGAACCAGAACTTCCCCCTCATCCGCGACAGCGCCAAGTGCATCCAGTGCATGCGCTGCGTGCAGATCTGCGATAAGGTGCAGAGCCTGAACGTGTGGGACCTGGAGGCCACGGGCGGCCGCACACGGGTGAACGTGTCCGGCAACCGGTGGATCGAGGACGCTGATTGCAGCCTGTGCGGCCAGTGCATCACCCACTGCCCGGTGGGTGCGCTGCGCGAGCGCAACGATGTGGACGACGTGATGCGCGCGCTGGAGGACCCGGAGATCACCACCGTGATCCAGATTGCGCCGGCGGTGCGCACGGCTTGGGGCGAGAGCATGGGCCTGCCCCCGGAGCAGGCGACGGTGAACCGCCTGGCGGGCGCGCTGCGGCAGCTGGGCTTCGACTATGTGTTCGACACCAGCTATTCGGCGGACCTGACCATCATGGAGGAAGGCAGCGAGTTTTTGGAGCGGCTGCAAAAGGGCGACCTGAAGCAGTACCCGATGTTTACGAGCTGCTGCCCCGGCTGGGTGCGCTTTATCAAGAGCCAGTACCCGGAGCTGGTGGGCCAGCTTTCCACGGCCAAGAGCCCGCAGCAGATGTTCGGCGCGGTGGTCAAGACCTATTTCGCCAAAAAGATCGGCGTAGCGCCGGATAAGATCTGCTGTGTGTCCATTATGCCCTGCGTGGCCAAGAAGGCGGAGGCCGCGATGCCTGTGATGCAGAGTGTGCCCGGCGTACCGGATGTGGACTATGTGCTGACCACCCGCGAGGTGGTGCGTATGCTGCGGGCCGAGCACATTTCGGTGTACAAGGTCTGGGAGACGCCCTTTGACCGTCTGCTGGGCGACTACACCGGCGCGGGCGTGATCTTTGGCGCCACCGGCGGCGTGATGGAGGCTGCGCTGCGCACGGCAAGCTATCTGGTCACCGGCAAGAACCCCGCGCCCGAAGCGTTCCGCGCGGTGCGCGCCGGCGATGAGGAAACGCCCTGGCGTGAGGCCACCTTTGACCTGAACGGCGCCGAACTGCGCATCGCGGTGACCAGTGGCCTGGGCAACGCGCGTAAGTTGTGCGATGCGCTGGTCAAGGGCCGCGTCCACTACGACTTTGTGGAGATTATGGCCTGCCCGGGCGGCTGCTCCGGCGGCGGCGGCCAGCCCGTTCACTGCGACGACAAGGAGCGCGCCGCCGAGCGCGGCCAGGTGCTGTACAGCCTGGACCGCGGTATGCCGCTGCGCTTCAGCCATGAGAACCAGGACGTGCAGGCTTTGTACCGCGAGGAGCTGGGCGCGCCGTTGAGCGAGCGCGCCGAGGAGCTGCTGCATACGAACCATTTTGCAAAAGCGTAAAACAGCAGCCCGCTGAAATGCGGATAGAATAAACAGAACAAGCGCCCGTATGCGGCCGGAACATTCCGGGACATACGGGCGCTTGTTTTGCGCGTAAATGCTTTTTAAAGGTGTACAGACACCTGCCGCACGTTC
>CAZYAX010000154.1:0-4813 GCA_964646195.1 uncultured Faecalibacterium sp.
GCCGGCTGCGGAAAACAGCCGGCAGGCTTTTTGACGGAACGCAGTGCGGTCACAGCGTGTCCAGGTCTGCGCCGTTCGTCTCAATGACGTGTTTGTACCAGTAGAAGGAATCCTTGCGGCGGCGTTCCAGCGTGCCGTTGCCCTGGTTGTCCTTATCGACATAGATAAAGCCGTAGCGCTTTTTCATTTCGCCGGTGCCGGCCGATACGATGTCGATGGGGCCCCAGTAGGCGTAGCCCATGATGTCCACGCCGTCGCGGATGGCTTCCCGCAGGGCCTTGAGGTGCTCCCGCAGGTAGTCGATGCGGTAGCTGTCGTGGATCGCGCCGGTCTCGTCGGGTACGTCCACTGCGCCCAGCCCGTTTTCCACGGGGAACACGGGCACCTGATACCGGTCGTAGACCTCGTTCAGGGTGTAGCGGAAGCCGGTCGGGTCGATCTGCCAGCCCCACTCGCTGGTCTTGAGGAAGGGGTTGGGGGTGCTGGTCTCTCCGCCCGTGTCAAAGAAGGAGGGCTTGCCGGCCTCGTGGGCCGTGGTCTTGTAGTAGCTGAAGGCAAGGTATTCGCTGGGGGACTGCCGCATGACCTCCAGGTCGCCCGGCTCAATGTGCAGCTGCACGCCCTCCTCCTGCCATACGCGCTGGATGTAGCCGGGGTAATAGCCGCGGATCATCACATCCGAGAAGAACAGCGATTTGCGCCGGATGTCCATCGTCTCGAACACCGCCTGCGGGTCGCAGTTGTAGGGGTAGATGTTGCTGAGCGAGAGCATACAGCCGATCTTGGCGTCGGGGATGATCGCATGGCAGAGCTGGTTGGCCCTGGCGCTGGCCACAAACATGTGGTGGGCGGACTGGTAGATGAGGTTCTGGCGGGTGGGGCGGTCCTCGGTGCCGTCAAACAACACGCCGGCCACATAGTCGGCATTGCGGCGCATGTTGTTGATCTCGTTAAAGGTCAGCCAGTATTTCACCTTGTCCTTGTACCGGCGGAAGATGGTCTCGCAGTACCGCAGGTAGAAGTCGATGAGACGCCGGTCGCGCCAGCCGCCGTATTTTTCCACCAGGTACATGGGCATCTCGTAGTGGGAGATGGTGACAAGCGGTTGGATGCCGTATTTCAGCAGCTCGTCAAACAGGCTGTCGTAGAATTGCAGGCCCTTTTCGTTGGGCTGCTGCTCGTCGCCATTGGGGAAAATGCGGGTCCAGTGGATCGAGGTGCGAAAGACCTTGAAGCCCATTTCGGCAAACAGGGTGATATCCTGCTTGTAGCGGTGGTAGAAGTCGATGGCCTGCTCCTGCGGGTAGTAGTTGCCCGCCACGGGGCGGCCGCGGAACTTGTGGTGGATGCCGCAGGGGAAGCAGGAGGCCAGGTCCAGCCCTTTGCCGTCCTCGCGCCAGGCGCCCTCGGCCTGGTTGGCCGCGATGGCGCCGCCCCACAGGAAGTTTTGGGGGAAGGTGTCCCGGTAGTGTGTTTGATATTCCATAGGTGTCGCTCCCTTCTGGTTGGATCACGGGCGGGTCAGCGGTCGGCCTCGCTGTAACCCAGCACGAACGTGACGGCGGCCGCGGTGAGGATGGCGATGACGATGCCGGCCAGCATGGCGAGGATGGTGTCCTCAAAAATGGGCAGGGCCATGATGGTGGAGTAGCCCATCGTGTAAGCGCGCGCTCCCAACAGGCCGGTGACGACGCCGCCCACGGCTCCGCCGGCCATAACGCCGATCATGGGCTTTTTCAGGCGGAAGTTGATGCCGTAGATCGCGGGCTCGGTGACGCCGGCCACGATGCAGCCAAAGGCAAGGCTGAAGCACTCGGAGCGGAACTGGCTGTCCTTGGCGCGCAGGCCCACGCCCAGGCAGGCGCCGCCCTCAGCCATGTTGTGCAGGATGAACGCAGGGCGGAAAATGGGGTCATAGCCGGGGTTGGCAATGGACTGTGCCATAAACGGGGAGATGGCATGGTGCATACCAGTCATCACGAGCCAGGGCAGGCAGGCGGCCAGCACACCCACAGCGAGGGGGCCTACATTGCTGCCCAGCCATACGAACACGCCGGAGATCGCAGAGCCGATGTAGCTGCCCAGAGGTCCGAGGACGGTGAAGCCCAGGATCATGGAGAGGGCCATCGTGCCCATGCCCACAAAGATGGATTTGAAGATGCCGGGGACCACCCGGTTGAGCAGCTTTTCAATGTAGCAGGCGGCCAGCGCGATGAGCAGGGCCGGCAGCAGCTGCTGGGGGTACTTGACCAGGCGCACTGGCAGGCCCAGCAGGGTGAGCGGCGTGCCCTCGGCCACAATGGCGGTGAAGGCCGGGGTCAGTAGGGAAGCCGCGCCCGCCATGGCGTAAATCGGGGTGCCGCCCAGCTTTTGGGCCGCGCCGTAGGCGACAAAGATGGGCATGAAGTAGAACGGCGCATTGGCCACCCAGCTCAGGATGGTATATGTATCGCTGGAGGAGAAGGTGGGAACCGCGTAGGTGATGAGCAGCAGAAAGACCTTGAGCATACCGCCGCCAATCAGGCCGGGCACCAGCGGTGATACAGCGCCGGCCACAAAGCTGATCACCGCGTCCAGGGCGGAGCGCACGGTCAGCGACTGCTTGCCGCCGTCACCGGCCGGGGCGTCCGGCACAGTGCCGGCATTTTCGAGCGGATAGTTTTTCAGCACCGTGTTATAGACGGGCAGCACTTCCTTGCCCAGGATGATCTGGAGTTGGCCGGTGGCATAGATGCAGCCCAGCACGCCCTTGATCTTTTTGATGCCGTCGGTATCCACGGCGTCCTTGTTCGCCAGCGTGAAGCGCAGGCGGGTGGCGCAGTGCGCCACGGTTTTGATATTCTTTGCTCCGCCAGACAGCTTGACGATCTGGTCGGCTACGCTCTTGTGATCCATATTCAGGTTCCTCCTTTTTATTCTTCCGTGCAGCCAAGGCGGTCCAGCGTTTGCTGGTAGCCATAAATATCAAACAGGGTCTCGCCCTGCGCCAGCCGTTCCATGACGTGGCGCTCCTTTTCTTCCCGTGCGTTCGAGGCGGCGATGGCCTCCGCGATACGGTCGTGCGGAACGATCACCACGCCGTCCGCGTCGCCGAGGACGTAGTCGCCGGGATACACCAGGATGCCGCCCACGGAGATGGGGTGGTTGATCTGGCCCAGCGTAGCTTTGGCGGTGCCGCGCACGCTGATGCCAGCGCTGAACACTGGAAAGCCCCGGCGGATGATGGCTTCAGTGTCCCGCACCGAACCGGTGGTGACGAGGCCCGCGAGATGGTGGGCCTGGCAGTCCACAGCCAGCACCTCGCCGAAGGGGCCGGCGTTGAGGCAGCCGCCTGCGTCCAGGACGATCACGTCGCCGGGGGCGGCCATGCTCACGGCCTTGATCAGCATGAGGTTATCCGCGGGGTGGCATTTGACGGTGACGGCCCGGCCGCACAGCTTCATCCCGCGGTCCAGCGGGCGGATGGCCCCGTCCAGCGCGCCGATTTTGCCCAGCGCTTCGTGGATGGTGGCGACGGAACAGCCTGCGAGCTGGCGTACCAGCTCCGGGTCGCTTGCGGGGATGTGGTGGATGATGTTCAAGCGGGATTCCTCCTTTGAAAGTTGGGATGATCATCGGGTGTTTGCCGTGCACGTTTGGCGTGATTAAAGTGTATCACAGGATAAAATACTTGTAAAATTGTTTATTTTGCGATAATATATCTATATAATCGATAATATGGAGGGCGCGCCATGACCATAGAGCTGATCGAGACCTTTTTGACGATTTTAAAATACCGCAACATCACGGCTGCGGCGCAACGGCTGTATACCAGCCAAAGCACGGTGAGCCACCGGCTGCAATTGCTGGAGGCGGAGGTGGGCGTGCCGCTTTTTGTGCGCCGCAAGGGGCACCGGGTGGTGGAGCTGACGCCCGGCGGGGAGGAGTTCATCCCCATTGCGGAGCGATGGATGTCCATCTTCCGGGATACTGGCAAGATCAAAGACCAGACCCTGCGCTACACACTCGCGGTGGGCAGCGTGGATCTGATCAACACCTATACATTCGTGCCGCTTTACCGCCGGCATCTGGCCGAGCGGCCCGATACCAAGCTGAGCGTTTTCACCTACCACTCCGGCGAGCTGTACCACCTGCTGGAAAACCGGACCATCGACATCGGCTATGTGTACAGTCAGCGCCGTTACCCGGACATTCTGGCCCGGCCCATTTACCGGGAGCAGATGTATGTGATCTGCCACAAGGACAGCCGCTATCACCCAAACCTGCATCCGGAGGAGCTGGACGCGGGCCAGGAGATATACCTGCGCTGGAGTACGGATTATGAGTTGTGGCACGACCGCTATTGGCCCAACGGGAAAAACCTGCTCACGGTGGGGACGGGCGCGCAGCTCTCGCTTTATTTGGACGTGCCGGATCGTTGGACGATCGCTCCGTCCAGCGTGTACCATGCGCTGAAAAACAAGGAAAACATAGTTCGCTATGACCTCACCGAGCCGCCACCGCCGCTGTTCTGCTACGAGATCACGCACCGCTACCCCAAGCCCAGCGCGGAGAAGCTGATCACAGAATTCCGGCAGGAAGCCGAGGACTTTGTGGCGCGCAGTGGTTCAGTCTGTACGTTTGAGCCCTGGATGCTGGAAGGGCAGGAAAAGGCATAATAAAAAGCGCCGCAGAGATTTTTCCCTGCGGTGCTCTTTTGGTGAAGGAAGTAAGATTTATACAGGAGAACACGATGATTCACCGGCCTGCTCCAGCTCATCGTAAAAGACGCCCAGCGTGCCCACATAGCCGTCCTTCCAGGGCTTGTTGCGCC
>CAZYAX010000155.1:0-4802 GCA_964646195.1 uncultured Faecalibacterium sp.
GCTCGTTGATACACACAGTAGCAACTGCGCTTTTCTCTTCGTCATCGGCACGGCCCGCTCGGCAATCTGCATACCAGATTTATTCAGAGCTTCCCTAAATCGAAAAAAATATAAAAGTGTTACAAAATGTACCCGTTGCTCCGCGCCCAAAACACCCAAAAGGTCAGCGTCAGCGCGCTGAACACCGTGGTGCAAACGCACACGCTGCCGGTCAGGGTGCCGTCGTGGCCCATCTGCTTTGCCATCACATAGCTGGCCGGGGTGGTAATGCTGCCCAGCATCACCAAGAGCGCCACCAGCTTTTGATCCGTAAAGCCCAGCCGCACGGCCAGCGGGAGGAACAGCGCCGGCAGCACCACCAGCTTGACCGCAGTGGCCACAGCAGTGGGCTTGATCCGCCCCAGCGCGGCCTTGCCGCGAAAGCCCGCGCCAATGGCCAGCAACGCCAGCGGGCTGGTCAGGCTGCCCAGACTGGACAGCGTTTTGTCCGCCATGGTGGGCAGCGGCAGGCGCACCAGCCCCGCAAGAAAGCCGGTGAGCACGCCCAGGATAATGGGGTTTTTTGCGATGCCCACCAGGCTCTTTTTGAGCTTTGCGGCAAGCGGGCCGGTGCGGGCGGCCGCATCCGGGCTTTCCAGCGTGAGGATGAGCACCGCAAAGATGTTGTACAGCGGCACGCTGCCCAGGATCATCAAGCCGGACAGGCCGCTGGTACCGTAGATGTTCTGGATGAATGCCGCTCCCAGGATGGCCGCCGACGAGCGGTAGCACGCCTGCACAAACTCGCCCACGATGGTCTTGTCCGGCAAAAGCAGCCGTGCAAGCCCCCAGATCACCAGGATGGTGGCCGCAGTGACGGCGGCGCAGAACAGCACATACCCCGCGTCGAAGCTGGCGCGGATATCGGTGACAGCCAGATCGCGGAACAGCATCACCGGCAGCGTGACGGTAAACACAAACCGGTTGGCTACGGCCACAAAGTGGTCGTCCAGAACATCAATCTTGCGCAGAATATACCCCAGCACCATCAGGAAGAACATGGGCATAGTGCTGTTCAGGCTAAAAAGAAGGCTCTCCCGCATGATCAAAGCCTCCCGTTGCGCTGCTGTTCGGCAGCCAGCTCGTTTTGCAGCGCGGCGCGGCGGCTGTCCAGCAGCAGGGACTTATTGTAGCGGAAATACCGCTCGCAGCCGTTTTCGGTGATAAAGGCGTGGGCCACCGGGGTCAGTGTGAGCTCCGTGACAAACACCACCATCTCCTGGCTCTCGGCAAAGGCCTGCTCCATAAAGTCGAAGGCGGCCTCCAGCGCGGCCGAAGCCTCTTCCTGCGCCTCGTCCCGCTCTGCGGCCAGCGCCTCAAACCGGGCGCGCACCTGGTCAAACGCCTCGTCTGCCCCGGCGGGGCGGGCCGCGCGCAGGCCAGCTGCCCACGCGCGCAGCGCCTGCATGGCCTTGAGCCGCACGGTCAGCTCGTCCTTGTCCAGCAGCCCCGCCGTGTGGCGGCTTTGGGTCTCGGCGTCGTAGCTCTCACACAGCCCGGCAAACGCCTCCGCCGGCGCGGCGCTGCCGTCCGGCCGCCTTACTGCGCCGCGGTACTCCCGCAGCAGCGCATAGCAGGCATCGGCCACGCCGTCCGCCTCGCGGGAAGCGGCAAAGCGGGCGTTCAGCCCGGCCAGCAGCAGGCTCACCAGCGACAGCCGCTCGTCAAAGGGCGCGTTGATCAGCCGCGCAAACGCGGCGGGTTTCGTTCTCCCTGCCAGGATCTCCTCCACGCCGTAGTCGTCGCGGTACTTATAATAAAGGTCGAGGTATGCGGAGAAATCCTCCGCAATCTTTTTGTGCTGCAAATACTGGCGGATGACCTCTTCGTCCGCCTGGATGCCCAGCTGCTCGTAGGCATCCAGCAGGTTGGAAAGATCCTCCCAGCCGCGCGCCGTGACGAACTGGGTGCCGTCCACGTCGGCGTTGATCTGGTAAAAGCTTTGCGGGTGCAGCTCCAAATAGCTCAAAATGGCGCTGTGCAGGTGCGCGGCGCGGGCGTATTCCTTCCACACGGGCAAATCGGGCTCGATGTCCATGCGCCGCACGCGGTCCAGCGTCACGATGTCGAAGTCCCGCACCGATTTGTTATACTCCGGCGGGTTGCCGGCCGCTACGATCACCCAGCCTGCGGGCACAGCCTGGTTGCCAAAGGTCTTGCACTGCAAGAATTGCAGCATGGTGGGGGCCAGTGTCTCGGACACGCAGTTGATCTCGTCGATGAACAAAATGCCCTCCGAAAGGCCGGTGGCCTGCATTTTTTCGTAGATGCTGGCGATGATTTCGCTCATGGTGTATTCGGTCACCGACACGTCCCGCCCGCCGTAGTGCTTTTGGCGGATAAAGGGCAGGCCCACCGCGCTCTGGCGGGTGTGGTGGGTGATGGTATAGGCCACCAGCGCCACGCCGCATTCGCGCGCGATCTGCTCCATGATCTGGGTCTTGCCGATGCCCGGCGGGCCCATCAGCAGCACAGGACGCTGGCGCACCGCCGGGATGGCGTACTCTCCCAGTGCGTCCTTGGCGAGATATGCCTTGACGGTATGCTCGATCTCTTGTTTGGCTCGTTTGATGTTCATAGCGTTTCCCCTCTTATGGGTTATACTTCCCTCTCACAGGTCATATTTCCCTCTCACAAATTATTCAGATCGCGGTAGGCGTCAAACCCGCCGTCCGCCTCCCCGGCAGCGTCCAAGTGCGGCGGCGCGGGCGGCGGGAGGAATTCTTCCTCCTCCAGCACCACCTTCATGGCCCAGGGCGGCACGTTGGCGTCGTCGAAGCGCTCGCCCAGGAACAAAAAGGCGGTCTCGTAGGGCGGGCGCTTGGACGGGTAGGTGCCCAGGCCGTCGGTGAAATACAGCAGGCCGCGCAGATTTTTAAACGTTTTCTCCTCGCACAGCCGGGTCACATAGGCAAACGCGGGGCGGAAGTCGGTGCCGCCGCCGCCCTTGAGTTCAAAGGAACGCATGATGCGGATGAGGTCTTCCTCACTGGTCACAAGGTCGTCTTTCTGCACGGCATTGTCTGCCTGGATGATGTGCAGCGCCATGCGGTGGAAAAAGTTTTCCCGCTGCTTGAGCAGCGCATAGGTCTCGGCCAAAAAGGCCCGCACCAGCTCGCCGGAGGTGGAGTAGCTGGTATCCACCACAAGGGCCAGCTCCTCGATTTTTTTGCTCTCGCGGGTCTCGTTGGGCTCGATCAGCGGCAGGTTGCCGTATAGCGACAGGCCGTAGGTGTAAAAGTTGAGGTCAAAGCTGTCCGGGTCGAGGCGCACCTCCTCCCGCAGCACGCAGAACCGGCGCAAAAAGTCGTGGTAGCTGCGGCGGCTGCGGTTGGCCGCGCGCACCTGCGTTTGCAGGGCCCCGGCGCCATCGCCGGCCTCCTTATCGTGCAGCTCCAGCTCGGCCTGCATCCGCTCGCCGATCTTCTGCCAGGTCTTTTGCGGCAGGGGCGTGGGGGCGTTTTGGGGCGGCTGGCTGTCCTTGGGCCACAGGCGGTGGTCGTCGGCGTAAAATTCGCGCGCAAGCTGCTTTTGCACACCGGGTGTCTGGGCGGTCAGCCAGCGGTAGGCCGGCGCGGCGGCCACCACCCGCCCTTCGGCGGCGATGCCCTCATAGGCGCGGCGGCGCACATAGGTGAGCGGGCGCGCCACGCTCCTGCGGCCCAGCCCGTCGATTACGTTTTCCACCGCGATATCGCACGCGATGTCCCACAGCACGGGGTCGCGGCGGCCGCGCAGCCACAAATGCCGGAACACGCAGTGCAGCACGCTGTGCAGGTACAGGCGGTTGAGGTATTTGGGATTATCCTGGTACAAGCGCAGCAGTGCGCTGGGCTGGTAGCACAGCGTCTGCCCGTCGGTGGCAAGGGTGCGGCAGCGCTCGTCCGGCACAGGCGCGAGGGCCGAAAGGGCCATATCCAAAAAGCGGAAGTCCAGATACAGCCCGCTGCGGGTCACAGCCAGCACCTCCGCGCCCATGCGGGCCTGCCACTCCTCATGGGTCTCCGGGCGCGTGGAACGGAACGGCGCGTCCGAATCAAAGTTTTTTTGCGGCAACAGGGTCACCTCCTGGGCGATACGGTATTTTCCAGCCTTTTTTGCCTTTTTGAAAAAAGGCCCCGGCGAAAAACTTTTTCATAATTTTTTCAAGCATTTCAAAAAGGTGCGCGTCAGTGCGCTGCGGGTTACGCTTTCCCGGTTTTATGCTTCGGTAAAAAAACGGCTCCACCGGGCCTGTCAGCCGCCCGCGCACAGCACGGCCCATTTTGAGAAAACAAGGGAGGATATCTTTTCCTCATAGCCTTCGTTGGCAAAACCCAGCTTTTGCAGCAGGGCAATGCTGGCGACATTCTCCGGCTCGACACAACAGACGAACTCACAGCCGGGATATTTGCCGTGCAGCTGTGCGGTCAGGGCCGACAGCAGCTCATATGCATAGCCCTGCCGGTGGTGCCGGTGCGAAACGGTATAGCCAAGCGAGATCGTGGGCGGCGCGATTTTCACAAACACGTCGCCTATAAGCACGCCGGTATCTTTTAATGCGATGGCCAGCTGTTTTTCGCCGGGCACATCCAGCGTGTCCTGACTATGGGCTTCGGCCATCGCGCGCAGATCGTCCCACGCGCAGAGCTGGCCCCGCTGGTAGCGGCGGCACACTTCGTTATTGCGGTAGTTGTACAGTTCCTCCAGATCGGAGGGAACAAAGCTGCGCAGGATGAGGCGGTTGGTTTCGAGAAAAATCATAGGAAAAGTCCTTTTTTAGG
>CAZYAX010000156.1:0-4796 GCA_964646195.1 uncultured Faecalibacterium sp.
ATCCAGCTTCCTGTTTCTGCGCGGCGCGCCTCTCATTCGCGCGCCGCTGCTTTCCCTTAAACCTTGCGGCCCTCTGCCTGCGTCCCGGCGAACGCTCTGGCGCACCAAGCGGCGGCTGCGCGTCCGGCCGGGCCGGAGGCCCCTTTATTTTTTCAGCGTTCCTCGGGTGGGGTGGAACGTTGGAACAATTTGCTGCAGCTGCTCCACAACGCCCTCATCGTTGTGCTCGGCTGCCTGAAACAGGCATTGCAGCTGCTCGTAAAAGCGCCCGATGTCGATGTTCTGCGGCGGCGCCACATAAATCTTGTTGTGCTCGGTGCGGCGCATCTTGTCCTGCTCCTCGTCCATCATCAGCTCCTCGTAGAGCTTTTCGCCGGGGCGCAGGCCCACGATCTTGATCTCCATGTCCACACCCGGCTCGTAACCGTAAAAGCGGATGAGCTGGCGCGCCAGATCCATGATCTTGACCGGCTCGCCCATGTCCAGCACATAGATGCTGCCGCTCTCGGCCAGAGCGCCGGCCTGCAAAACCAGCTGTGCCGCTTCGGGGATGGTCATAAAATAGCGCTCGATGTTCGCGTCGGTCAGGGTGACCGGGCCGCCCTTTTTGATCTGGCTCTCAAACAGCGGGATCACGCTGCCATGGCTGCCCAGCACGTTGCCGAACCGCACGGCCACGCACTTCATGTCCGTGCTGCCCGCAAAGCTCTGGATCAACATTTCGCAGATGCGCTTGGTGCAGCCCATCACGCTGGTGGGGTTCACAGCCTTATCGGTGGAAAGCTGTACCAGCCGCTCCACGCCGTGCGCGCTGGCGCTGGCCAGCAGGTTCTTGGTGCCCATCACGTTGTTTTTCACGGCCTCCGCGGGGCTGATCTCCATCAGCGGCACATGCTTGTGCGCCGCCGCGTGGAACACCACGGTGGGGTGGTACTCCTCAAACACCTCGTCCAGCCGCTTTCGGTCCCGCACCGAGCCGATGAGCACCGTGATGTTTACGTCGCGGCCATATTTCTGCCGCAGTTCCATCTCCAGCTCATAGGCGCAGTTTTCGTAGACGTCAAAAATCAGCAGCTTTGCGGGCGAAAAGCGCATCACCTGGCGGCACAGCTCACTGCCGATGCTGCCGCCGCCGCCCGTCACCATCACGGTGCGGCCCTTGATGTAGCCCTCAATCTTGGCGTTGTCCAGCTTGACCTCCTCGCGGGAGAGGAAGTCCGCCGTATTCAGCTCGCGGAAGGCCTGTTTGTCCGGCTTGCCGCCGGCGCACACAGTCTGCGGGTCGCTCAACACCTTGACCCGGCAGTGTGCGGCCATGCACAGATCCAGCACATGGTTCATCCGGCTGCCGCGCAGCGTGGGGATGGCGATGATGATCTCACGGATGCCGTACTCGTCGCACAGCCGGGGAATATCCTCCAGCGTGCCGCGCACCGGCACGCCGTGGATGGTCTGGTTCCACTTGGACGGGTCATCGTCCACGGCCACAACGGGCCTGCCGTACAGCGGCTTGCGCTTGCACACGTTGATGGCCCATGCGCCGCCGTCGCCCGCGCCCACGATCATCAGCGGGGTGTTGGGGTCGTGCTCGCCGCTGCCCCGCCAGGCCGAGCCGAAGGGATGGCTCAAAAACAGGCGCCACGCCAGCCGGATGCCGCCCACAAACAGCAAAATCAGAATGGAGGCGATGCAGTTGGCCGAGTTGAACAGCACGCCGTGGATGAAAAACCGGTTGCCCACATATACGAGGGCCGTGGAGATTCCAACCATCCCCACCAGGCGCATCATGTCGCGCACACCGGCATACTTCCACAAAATCGAGTACAGGCCGCCCACCAGAAACACAGCCATATACACGGCCACGATCCATGGCAGGTTCCGGTACAGCAGCGCCAGATTATGCGGCCACCACTGCTCGTTTGGCTCGCCGTCTGCCCGCAGCAGCAGACCCAGATAAAAGCTGAACGCCACGATCCATGCGTCCGCAACGAACAGCAGCAGCCGGCGCAGCAGCACCGCCGCCGGCAGATTTGGTTTCTTTTTCACTTGGTTCCTCTTTTACGTTCAAATTTGCCGCAGCCGGGCTGCGGCAGGCCGGGATTCTCCGGCCCGATCCGGCGTATACGGCAACGCATCGGCCGCGATCGGGGCAAGGGTACCCTTGTATTATACTCAATCCCACGCGCTCTGTCCAGATTATTCCCCTTTTCCGGCTTTTTTGCCGGTGCCGCCCTCGACCACGCCGTCCGCCCGCAGCACCGAAAAGATCGTGCCGAAAAAGCATTTCACATCAAAGCCGAAGCTGAGCTTTTGCACATATTCGCCGTCGAAGCGCGCCTTTACGTCGATCTCCAGCTCGTCGCGGCCGTTGATCTGCGCCCAGCCCGTGAGGCCGGGGCGCACGTCGTTGGCGCCGTATTTGTCCCGCTCCGCGATCAGGTCATACTGGTTCCACAGCGCGGGCCGCGGGCCGATGATGCTCATTTCGCCCACGAAGATGTTCCACACCTGCGGCAGCTCGTCCAGGCTGGTGCGCCGCAGAAACCGCCCCACCCGCGTGATCCACTGATCCGGGTCGGCCAGCAGATGGGTGGGCATGTCGTGGGGCGTATCGGTCCGCATGGTGCGGAACTTGAGGATATCGAAATAGCTCTTGTGGATGCCCACCCGCTTTTGCCGGAAAAACACCGGCCCGGGCGAGTCCAGCTTGATGGCCGCCACCAGCACGAGATACACCGGCGAGAGCACCACCAGTCCACACGCCGAGAGCACAACGTCCAGCCCGCGCTTGAAAAAACGGTTATACAGCCCGCCTGCGGCTTGTTTTTGTTCCTGCATGTTTTTCACTGCACCTCGTTCCAAAGGTTCTGGGAAACCTCTGATTCAATCGCGGCCAACGCCCCGGCGCGCATTCCGGGCTTAGAAGCTGCATTCACAAAACGCACAACACCGTCTGAACGGGTCGCCTGCCACCGCCGGCCCGGGATGCCCGCAGGCCGCCCTTTTTATTGTAGCACAACCGGCGCGGTTATCAAACAGCTAACGGTGAAAAATCCGTTAAAAAAGTCACGTTTTTGCTGCTTTTGCAGCGCGCTGCCCCTGCGTAAGTCCCCGCAATTCCCGGCCCAGGCCCAGCGGCCAGGCCGCTGCAAGGCAGGTCAGCGCCATAGCGCCGCCGCCCGCCGCAAGCCGGAGCAGCAGCCCGGCCAGCGTGGCCGGTGCGTCCCGCAGCAGCCAGCGCATCCCCTGCCCGGCCAGCACCGCCAGCAGCGACGCCGCCAGCGGGCCTCCGAACCAGTGTGCCGGCTCGGCCCTGAGCTGTGCTGCGTGCAGCAGCCGCCGGGTGTTGGCCAGGCAGGTGTAGACGTTGGAGAGGATCATCACGAACAGAAAGCCCTTCATACCGAAGCGGGGCAGCAGCAAGATCACCCCCGCAATGCGCAGGATGGAATCCCACACGCTATAGCGGAAGGACGCCCTCTGTTCGCCCATGCCCTTCATCGCGCCATCCACCATGCTTTCCAGGTAGAGAAATGGCATGGCCGGGCCCAGCACCTGCAAGTAAAAGCCGGCCTCTTCGCTTTTATAGAGCAACAGGGCCAGCGGCCGGCCCCATACCAGGAAGACTGCGCCGACGAACAGCGAAAAATACATAGTGAGCGACAGCATCCGCTCCAACAGCCGGCACAGCCGCCGCTGCTGCCCCGCAATGTGCGCCTGCGTCACCTCCGGCATCAGCAGCACCGAAAGGCTGCCCAGCAGTCCAAACGGGAAGGTGAGCAGCGGCAGCGCCATACCCTTCAGGTTGCCGTACTGAGCCACCGCCGCGCTGCGCCCGCCTGCCGCTGCCAGGTATGCGGTGAGGCAGGCCGGCACCAGCATATTCTCGGCCGTGTGCAGCGCGCTGGAAAGGCAGCGCCCGCCCTCCACCGGCCACAGGATCTGCCACAGCCGCCGGGCCGGGTTCTCGGGGCGGCGGGGCGGCTCGTGCCCAAAGCAGCGCCTGGCCTCGCCGCAGTAAAACAGCAGCATCAGCCCGCAGGAGACCGCCTCGCTGGCTGCACTGCACGCCAGCACAACCGCGCAGCGCGTGCCGGCATCCAGGCCGGTCGTGGTGCTCAGCAGCCAGCATACCCCCGCGATCCGGAACGTCTGCTCCACCAGCTGGCTGGCCACATTGGGCCCAACCTGCCGCCGGGCAACAAAAAAGCCGCGCAGCACCGCCGAGACCGCCATAAACGGCAGCGAAAGGGAGGCCGCGCGCAGCGCTGCCGCGGCACGCACGTCCCCCAGCCACCATTGCGCGGCCACCTGCGCCAGGCCCAGCTGCGCGGCCAGCGCCACGCTGCCCAAGGCCAACGCTGCGCACAGCAGCCGTACCAGCATGCCGTGCGCCTTGGCGGGGCTTTGCGCCAGCTCCTCGGCCAGCAGGCGAGTAGCCGCCACCGAGACGCCAGAGGTGGCCAGCGTGATGAACAGCGAATACACCGCCAGCACCAGCTGGTACAGCCCCATCCCCTCGCCGCCCAGCGCGTTTGCCAGGTAAATGCGGAACCCCATGCCCGCCAGCCGGAGCACAACGTCCGACACGGTGAGCACCGCCGCATTTTTCAGATAGCTATGCCGCATTGCCTGCACCTCCCGCCGCCCAGGAACCCGGGCTTTCTCTTTGAAGGATATGCGCCGCCGTGCAGAAAATATACGGCGGGACAGGCAAGCCCGGGTGAAATCTGCCCATGCAAAACCTTGGGAAGCTCTGAATAAATCTGGTATGCAGATTGCCGGGCGAGCCGTGC
>CAZYAX010000157.1:0-1844 GCA_964646195.1 uncultured Faecalibacterium sp.
TACACACAGTAGCAACTGCGCTTTTTTATTTGAAATTGGGTCATCGGCACGGCTTGCTCGGCAATCTGCATACCAGATTTATTCAGAGGTTCCTTAGACAAAAAACAGGGAGGACAGAACATGGACGCATTGGAAGCAATCTTTACCCGCACGAGCATCCGCCGGTTCACCGGCCAGGCGATCAGCCGGGAGGACACAGAGACGATTTTAAAGGCCGGGATGTCCGGCCCGGTGTGCGTCAATGCGCGGGACTGGTCCTTCCTCGCGGTGCAGGAGCCTGCGACCTTGGCGAAGATGGCGGACGCCAACGGCCGCCCCGCCGAGCCGCTGCGCCGCGCGGCGCTGGGAATCCTCGTGTGCGGGGATCTGGAGCGTGCGTTCCCGCCCGCAAAGGACTACTGGGTGATCGACGGCGCGATCGCGGCGCAGAACATGATCCTCGCGGCCAAGGCGCTGGGCATCGGCAGCGTATGGCTGGGTACATGGCCCCAGATGGACCGGGTGCAGAAGCTGGCGGAGCTGTTCCGCCTGCCGTAGCACATTGTGCCGCACTCGGTGATCGCCTTTGGCTACCCCGCCGAGGAGCCGTCCCATCCGGATAAGCCGGAATGGGAGGAAAGCCGGGTCCATTTTGAGCGCTGGTAAAACCCGCGCACCGCTGTATCATAACACAAAAACGCCTTCGCGAGGCTTTGGCCGCGCGAAGGCGCTTTTTGTGTTTACGGTTCGTTTTTAGCGTTCAATCCCGGTCGATGGGCGGGATATCGTCGATGCTGTTGCGCAGCTCCGGCGCAGGCAGGACCACCACCGCATCCAAATCGGGGCCGGGCAGCGGCTCCGGGGGCTTGTCGGGGTCCAGCACCAGCCAAAAATCGTCCGGTTCGTTTCGCTTTTCCATGGATTTTTCACACCTCGCTTCTGCATATAGTCTGCGCAGACGGACCATGCTTTATTCCAAACCGGAGAAAGGGGAGATCAGGATGCGAAGCGGAGGATGGAAGAGCTTTTGGACGGCTTTTTGGGTCACGATGCTGGTGCTGGTGCCGCTGGTGGGCGGCACGGTGCTGCTGGGCCAGCGGCAGGCGCGCCAGCGGGTGCGCGGCGCGGCGGAGAGCCAAAGCGGCGTGCCCGTGGCCGCGCCCAAGGTGGAGGACCGGCTGGCGGCGCTGGTGTGCGTGTCCGGCGAGGAACCGGGCTTTGTGCTGCTGTACCTGAACGCCGACCAGAACAGTCTGGGCCTGCTGGCGGTGCCCGGCGAGAGCGCGGTGCCATTTGGGGAAGGAGAGGCCGCCCTGCGGGACTGCTACGCTGCTGCGGGTCCGGCCCGGTGTGTGCAGGGGCTCAACGCCGCGCTGGGAGTGGAGATCGAGCGGTATATCGCCCTCTCGCCGGAGACGCTGGCCAAGGCGGTGGAGGATCTCGGTCCGCTGCGGGTGGGCTTTTCGGGTGTGCTCACCGCGCAGGAGCTGGCCGCTTGCGGCCAGACCGAGGCCGTGCAGGACTGGGCCGCCGGGCCGGCCCATGCGTTCCTCACAGGGGCGCAGGAAAGCCCTGCCCTGGGGCCGCAGAAGTGCGCGGCCCTGCGCGCCGCCGTGTGGGAGGCGTTTTTCCGCCAGAAGCTGGAACAGCTGCCGGCGGCCCTGCCGGCGGCGCTGCGCAAATACAGCTCCACGCTGCTCACCGACCTGACTGCGGGTGACCTGTATATTCTGGAGGAAACGCTGGAGTTTCTGGCCAACAACGCGGCGGCAGTGGACAGCGGCGCGCTGCCGGGCGAATGGGATGGAGCGGCCGGGCTCTACCGGCTGGACGACGGCTCCTGCGCAGCGGCGCAGGCGCTGTTT
>CAZYAX010000157.1:1944-4761 GCA_964646195.1 uncultured Faecalibacterium sp.
GCGGCAGCGCAGGCGGCGGCCAGCGCTTCGCCTACCGAGGCACAGAGCGGGTCGGCCAGCGCGCCGTAGCCCAGCACCAGCGTGGAGGGCGGGCAGCGCTCCGGTTCAGCAAAGTAATAGGCGCTGAGCGGGGCCAGGAGGATGCCTTGCGCGCGGGCGGCGCGCACGAGCGAAGTGTCCGGCGGGGCATCCTGCACGGACAGGAGCAGATGCAGCCCGGTGTGCAGGCCGGTCAACGTGACCCGGCCGGGCGCAAAGGCCTGGGTGATGGCGTTCGCCAGCGCGGTGCGCCGGGCTTTGTAGGCCACACGCTCCCGCGCGAGGTGGCGGGTGAAATACCCCTCGGTAATAAAGCGCGCCAGCGTCTGCTGCTCAAAGCGGCTCACAGTGCTGGAATAGAGCGCATAGGTCCTGCGCCAGGCGGGCAGCAGATGCTCCGGCAGCACCATGTACGCGATGCGGATGCTGGGCGCGAGGCTGCGCGAGCAGGTGGAAATATAGATCACCGGCCCGTCCGCCCCGGCCATGCCCTGCAGACTGGGCAGCGGGCGGGTGTCGAAGCGGAACTCGGAGTCGTAGTCGTCCTCAATGATGTACCGCGCGCGGGGCTTCTGCGCTGCCCAGTGCAGAAGCTCAGCCCGGCGGGGGGCGGGCATCGTGACGCCGGTGGGGAACTGGTGGCTGGGTGTTACATAGCACAGCGCCGCGTCCGATGCAGCCAGCGCCCGCACCGAAAGGCCCCCTTCGTCTACCGGCAGCCAGCGGCAGGGCATACCGCTGTTTTCCAGCACGCGGCGGGCGCGGGGGTAGCCGGGGTTTTCCACGGCGGCGGGGCCGGGCAGCAGCGGGGCCAGCAGGCTGAGCAGATATTCCAGGCCCGCGCCCACCACCACCTGGTGCGCGCCGCAGCGCACGCCCCGGTACTCCTCCAGATAGGCGGCCAGCGCCTGGCGCAGGTTTTCGTCACCCTGGGCATCGCCGTGGCCTAGCAGCTCCGGTGAGGAGTAGAGCAGCTCCTTTTGCAGCCGCCCCCAGGTGCGGAAGGGGAACAGCGCCGTATCCACTCCGCCGGTGGAGAGGTCGTACCGCACGGGCGGCACGGAGGGCGTAACGGCGGGCGCAGCGGCAGGCGCAGGGCGGGGCGGCGTGCCGTGGGGCCGGCCCGGCAGCGTGAGGTATTCCTGTACATAAAAGCCGCTGCGCGCCCGGCTGGCCAGGTATCCTTCGGCGACCAGGAGCTGGTACGCCGCGTCCACGGTATTGACCGAGACGGACAGCTCCGCCGCCAGGCTGCGCTTGCCGGGCAGCCGGGTGCCGGCAGGCAGGGTGCCGGCGCGCATTTCGGCGGCCAGGCTTTGGTAGAGCTGCTCGTACAGTGGCATCTGCGAGGCCGGGTCGAGCGCGTTGGTGAGATGGAGCATAAGGATCCCTCCTTTGAACGGGGCAAGCGGTTTATGCACAGCTCCGGCCAGCGAGCCGGAGGAGAAGTATGGCCGCGATTTGTACAGGGCTTCCCGGGCGTTTGCTTGAAACTGAACCCATAAAAAAACTTTGTTCTGGGTATTTCCATGAGGTCAGTTTTGCATATAATAGAATCATACCCGCGGGAAAGGCAGCTGTCAAGATGTTAAACCTATTAAAATAGAATTTTTATGAATTTGAAGGGATCTATCATGTCTACCACTGCAATGTGGCTGCTGCTGGCAGCAGTCGTTGTTCTTGTCGTATTTGGAAGCGTGCTGTATAAGCGCACCTTTACCCCGCGCGAGCTGGCGCTTACGGGCGTTATGGCCGCGCTGAGCCTTGTGGCCTATCTGTTTTTCCGCATCCCGTTCATGGGCGGATCTTCGTTCCATCTGGGCAACACCTTCACGGCGCTGACCGCCCTGCTGCTGGACGGCGTCTCGGGTGGCCTGGCGGGAGCCATCGGACTGGCGCTGGCGGACATTCTGGCGGGTGATCCGGGCTATGCGGTGACCACCTTTATCCTCAAGTTTATCATCGGCATCACCTGCGGCGCGGTGGCGCACAAGGCGTTCCGCCTGCGCACGCTGGACCGGGAGAATGGCAAGGGGGCCTATGTGGCCAAGGTGACGGCGGCTGCGGCGTCTGGCCTGCTGCTCAACGTGTTCACCGACCCGTTTTTGGGCTATTTCCGCAACGTATACATCTTTGGCCAGGAGTATACCGTGGCGCAGGCGCTCACCAAGATCGCCGGCGGCGTCACCTTTGTAAACAGCGTGGTGTCCACCGTGTGCGTCGTGATCCTGTATCTGGCGCTGCGCCCGGCGCTGGATCGCGCGGGCCTGCTGCCCAAGGAAAATGCAAAGAAGTGAAAAATATCCTGCCCTGCACACCTGCCGGAAACGCTCCGGCGGGTGTATTTTTTTGCGCCGCGCGGCCATACTAACCGTGGTGGACAAACCGCAGCATAAGACTGCCGCCCGGCGCCGCCTGCGTGGCTGCCGGTATGTGCGCAAGAGGAACCTGCGTTACGATTGCAGGCGCGCGTCCATAGGCGGCGCACATTCTCGGCCGCGCGCGTCCTCAGGCTGCGGCCCCGCGCATCGCGGCGGAAAACCCGCAGGTGACTGCGGAGGTGTACGACGTGAACCACTTCCCGGCGTGGAAGGACAAATACAACGTGATGAGCGTGCCCTGCCTGATGGTGAACGGCAGGGCCTTATTCGGCAAAAAGAGCTTGCAGCAGCTGGTGGGGCTGCTGGAAGGGGTATAAAGGGCCGAAGGGAATCTGGCAGGCAGAATTGATCGCAAAATAAAACGCAGTACCTGGCTTTTCGGAGCCGGGTGCTGCTT
>CAZYAX010000158.1:0-4761 GCA_964646195.1 uncultured Faecalibacterium sp.
CTATTTTATTATATCCGTTCCATCCCCCGCTGTCAACCAAAAATGACCGCCGTTCGCCGCAAAAAAAAACGCAGAGCCGGGCACGCAGTACGCCCGGCCCTGCTGAAAACAGGAGAAGATGGTTAGTTCGGGGCAGCCGCGTCCGGCTGCATTTGTTCGCGGATGAACGCGCCCATGGTGTTCCAGGCGCGCTCGGCCTGCGCGGGCACATATTCCTTCAGCTCTTTGTGGGTGAACCCATGCTGGCACCCCTCAAAGACCATGTACCGCACCTGCGTGCCGGCGCGGGAGGCTTTGTCCGCAAATTCCTTTTCCTCGGCTGCGAGGGAGTCGTACTCGGCCGAGATCACGAGGGCCGGCGGCAGATCATGCAGCTCTGCGTTGGTCGGCGAGGCCAGCGGATGGTCCATATCCGCCAGGTTCTCAAAATACCAGTTGATGTATTGCACCATCCGGCTGGGCTTCATCGCCTTGGCCGGGTCCAGCGCCTTGCGGTCCTCCGGCGAGAGGGACTGCCGCAGCGGCGCATAGTCGATGATCTGGCCGCGGATGCCGATTTCCCTGCGCTCCCGGTCCAGCAGGCACAGCGCCGCCGCGATGGCGCCGCCCGCGCTGTGGCCGCACACCATCACCCGGCTGGGGTCGAGGCGGTACGCCGCAGCATTGCGCACAACCGCCGCCACCGCCTCATAGCAGGAGTAGATCGGCTTGGGGAATTTGAACTCCGGGGCCAGGCAGTAGTCCACGTTGACCACCGCGCAGCTGCTCAGGTCGGCCAGCAGCTGGCAGTAGGGTCCGTCGGTTTCGTAGTAGCCCAGCACGAACCCGCCGCCATGAAAGCTGAATACAGCCGGCAAAACCTCTGCCTCGCCCGCATTTTCCGGGCGGTAGATACTGAAATCCACATACCCGGAGGCCGCCGTGCGCACCGAGTATTTTTCAAATTTTCCGTGCAGGCGTTCGTGCAGGACGGCCTCCACGTTTTTGATATCCTTTTCCTTGCGGTATTCAAAAATCGTCAAATCTTCTGCTCTCATGGAGCGCCTCCTTCATACTGGGGAGCCCTGGTTCGGCCGGCGCGCCGGTCCGCGGGCGAAGTGTCCTTTCGCGGCGTGAGCCGGGGTTCCTGAATTTATAACCTTTTGAGAAAAGCCTGCGCCAGCCGCACCCACTGCCGGAGCGCTTCGTCCGTGTCCGCCGGGTTCTGGGCCGAAAGCTCATCCGCCAGCCCCATGCCGTGGCCGCCGTGGTCAAACAGGTGCAGCTCGCACTGGCAGCCGCAGGCCAGCATCCGCTCCACAAAGCGCAGCGTCATGTTGCAGTCCACCACAGGGTCATCGATGCTGTGCCAGAGAAAGGCAGGCACAGTTTCTTCGGAAACGTAATTTACCAGATTTACTTTCTCCTGCTGCGCGGAGGTGGGCGCTTCAATGCCGGTCAACACCTTGTTTACCAGCGCCGTCTGCTCTTTTATCTGTCCGTGCTTTTGCAGAAATTCCTCCGAATTGAGCGCCAGCATAGGGTAGCCCAGCACCATGCCGCTAGGACGCAGCTCCCGGCCCACGGCGGCAAAGGGGAGCTGCCCGGTCAGGCGGGGGTCGTTCCAACGAGTGCCGGCGCTGGCACACACATGCGCCCCGGCCGAAAAGCCCGCCAGAAAGACACGGTCCGGATCAATGTGCCACTCGGTTGCGTGCTGCCGGACGGTGCGGATCGCCTCCAAAAGCTGCAAGGCCTGCAACGGGTAGCGCGCCGCCTCGTTGACTCCGGCAGAGGGGTTCTCCCGGTCGAGCGCCACGGTATAGCGCAGTACAAAACAGTTGTAGCCCTTTTGTAGGAAGGTGAGCGCGATGGGCTCGCTCTCCTTGACGGCGTGGATCAGGTAGGCGCCGCCGGGGCAGATGATCATGGCCGGGCGCTCCTTGTACACATGAAAGGAGGTCTGCGGGTCCATGATGTAAGTACACAGCACGCCGCCCTGTTTCAGGCGGATCTCTTCGCACTGCATCTTATTCCGCCTTCAGGGCCGGCTCGTCCTTCTCGAAGCCGAAGAAGTAGGTCACCGCCGCGGCGACCACCACGGCAATGCCGCAGCCGATCAGGCCGTTGATCAGGTTGCCCGCGCTTGCGCCGGTAAAGGCGAGAGCGGAAAGGAAGTTGGTGGACGGCACCAGGTTGGCCGAGATGACGCCCGCGATGCCCGCATAGAGGCCGCCCGCAAAGCCGCCGGCCATCAGGCCGATGAAGGGGCGCTTATAGCGGGTGCAGATGCCGTACAGGCAGGGCTCGGAGGTGCCGGCCACGATCGCCGTCACGGCGAAGCCGGAGGCCAGCGCCTTCTGCTCCTTGTTCTTGATGCGGAGTGCCGCGCCGATGCAAACGCCCATGACCGAGAAGCTGGCAAAGGTAAGGGCAGGGCCGGCAAAGCCGTCGAATCCCTGGGTGGCAAACACCTGGAACAGCGCGGAGATCAGCACCATGTGCATACCGGTCATGACCAGCAGCGGATAAAGCGCGGCGATGACCGCCATGCCGATGAAGCCGGCGATGTTTTGCAGGCCGAGCAGTGCGCCCACCACATAGTTGCCCAGGAACGCACCGGCAGGGCCAAGGACGCACAGGGTGATAGGCAGCATGACCAGGATCGTGAAGGCCGGGGCGAACACCGAGCGGATGGCGCTGGGGATCACGCGGTTAAAGAACTTTTCCACATAGGACATGACCCACACCGACATGATGATGGGCAGGATGGTGCTGCCGTAGTTCTGCACCATGCAGGGCAGGCCGAACACCGAGAAGGATGCGCCGCTCTGCGCCATGCCTACAAAGGTGGGGTGCATCATAATGCAGCCCAGCAGGATGCCCAGCACCGGCAGCACATTGAACTTTTTGGCCGCCGAATAGCCGATGATGACCGGGAAGAAGTAGAAGCCCGCATCGCCCACAAAGGTGAGCAGCGTATATACATTGCTCTCAGCCGAAAGCAGCTTGAGCATATCCGGGCCGAGCAGCGAGGTGAGCATTTTGAAGAAGGCGCAGGCCGTGATCACCGGGATCACCGGGCCCAGGCTGCCGGACAGCGCGTCCAGGATGCCGCTGCCCAGCCGCTTGAACGAGAACGGCTCCTTGGCGGCTGGTTTGGCGTCTCCCGCCACCGGCTTCTGGGCTTGCACGCCGATCACCGCGCAGACCTCATCGTAGACGTCTGCCACCATGGTTCCGATCACCACCTGGAGCTGCACGCCAGCCTGCACGACGCCGAGCACGCCCTTGGTCTTTTTCAGTTCGTCCACCTTTGCCAGGCTGTTGTCCTTCAGGTTGAACCGAAGCCGGGTCTGGCAGTGGAGGACGTTCTGCACATTGTCCTTGCCGCCGACGAGGTTGACGACGGTTTCCGCAAGCTCTTTGTAATTGCTGTTTGCCATAACATTCTCTCCTTGTCTTTTAGTAAACTTGTTGATTTATTTACAGGGATTTCGTTAGCTTTATAATAAACTTCGTTTACTATAAAGTCAACATATTTTCTGAAAGTTTTACTATTTTACTAAATATTCGGGATATTTTTAGGCAAAACATGAAAAATCCGCGGCTCAACCCGCGCCGCGGAAGTAAACTCTCTGTGTTTCGTTTACGTCGTCTGCCGCACCTCCAGCGAGACCGGGACGACCAGCTCCCGGCCCGGCTGTTCTGCCTGCCGCTCCGGGTTCTCGATCAGATCCACCAGAAGGGAGACCGCACGGCGGGCGATCTGGCGGGTATCCTCCTTGACCACGGTCATCTGGGGGATGCTGTAAGGGGTGAGGGCCGAGTTGCCGTACCCAATGATCTTGATGTCCTGGGGGATGCGGTAGCCCAACCCCGCATAAACGCGCAGGCATTCCAAGGCGAGGGAATAGTTTTCTGCAAACAGGCCGTCCGCGTCGGGGTTGGCCAGGGCCATTTGGGTCACGATCCCCGCAACATCCCGCGCGTGGATCGCGTTCACGTCCAGCTGGTAGCCATGCGGCTCCAGCCCAAAGGAGCGCAGCTCGTCGGCGTAGCCCTTATAGCGCTCGTCCTGGGCGATGCCGCTCCAATAGCTGGTGATATACAATAATTTGCGGCATCCCTTGCCCAGCAGATGGCGCGCGGCCACCCGGCCGCTGGCGTAGTTATCCGACCGCACGGCGGGGATCGCCTCGGCGCTTTTCTGGCCGACGGTCACCACCGGGATGTTCTGGTTGTGAAACAGCGCCACATCGCGGGAAAAGCTGCCCAAAATCACGCCGCTGATGTTCCGCTCCCGCAAATGGCGGGAGATATCCTCTTCGTTTTCCCAGTTGTAGAGCGAGCCGCACAGCATCAGGTCATAGCCATAGTCGTAGGCGGCCTTCTCCAGCAGGGAAATCAGCACACTGTAATAAGGGGATTCGCCAAAGGGCGACTCCTCCTGCGGGAAAATGGCCGCGAGAACCTTTACGCCGGGGGGCGATTCCTCCGGGGGCACAGCACCAGACGGCAGATAGTTCAGGCGCTTTGCCACGCGCCAGACCTTTTCGGTCGTTTCGGCGCTGAAGGATCCCTTGTGGTTCAAAATTCGGGAAACAGCCGCCTTGGAAATGCCCACCTCGTCTGCAATATCTTTGATCGTAGCCATCTTATCCCTCCATTCGATGCGGATACTCTTTTAGTATAGCATGGAACCGGCGGGACTGCAAATATTTATAGCGCCCGCTTGCGCCGCCGCAACCGGCCTGTTATACTGGGTGCAGCAAAAAAGAA
>CAZYAX010000159.1:0-511 GCA_964646195.1 uncultured Faecalibacterium sp.
AAGCCTGGGCCCCTCCGGCAGCGGGGAGGGGAGGTTCAGGGGCAGGCGTGGGTTTGGGATGGTCAGGTCATGTCCTCGCCGCGAGAGGCGGGGGCCTCATAAAAACCGGATCGCAAGCAGGTACATGACCGGCATGGTAACGACGCTGAGCAGGGTGCTCAGGCATACCGTGCGCGCCGCGTAGCGATAGTCCAGGTCCAGCTTTTGCGCGTAGATCGCAACGTTGGTGCCGACCGGTGCGCTGGCAGCGAGCATGAGGGCCATGCCCATGGCCGTGTATTCGGCGGGGAGCAGCTTCAGGATGAGGAGCGTCGCAGCCGGGACGGCGAGGAGCCGCACGGCGGAGCACTGGTATGCCTTTGCATCGGTGACAAGGTCACGCAGCTGCACTTGGCCCAGAAAAACGCCCAGCACGATCATGGCAAGCGGGGTATTGCAGGCGGCCAGCCCGGAGAGAACGGAGGAGAGAGCGCCGGGCAGCGGGAGGCCCAGCCCAAACACCAGCAGGCCC
>CAZYAX010000159.1:521-4753 GCA_964646195.1 uncultured Faecalibacterium sp.
CGCAAAGCTGATCACAAGCGGGCTTTTCAGCACCGCCTTGAGGGAAACGCAGCTTTTGTCGCCGCTGAGCACGGCCTGCCCCAACGTCCATTGCAGCGCGTTGAGCACGGCGACCATGCCCGCGATGCAAAAGACGTATTCGCCGCCCAGTACGCCGGTGACGAGCGGCACCCCCATAAAGCCCGCGTTGGAAAAGCTCGCGCTGAACCAGTCCATGGGGCGGCGGCGGAAAAGCAGGAAGGAAACGGCCATCGCCACGAGCAGCACGGCAACTCCCAACAGGCAGGATACGGTCACGGCGCGGACGTTTTCGGCGGTGCGCTCTTTGAGGAACGACTTTACGATCACACAGGGCAGCACCACATACAAAAGCAGGTTGGAAAGGGCGGCGCTGCCCTTTTGGGTGATCAGCCCGCGGCGGTAGAGCAGGATGCCGGTGCCGCTGTAAAGGGCCATTTGCAGGAGCTGGACCAGCAGGATGTTTACGGCTTCTCCCATGCTCAGTTCCCCACCTGGCTGTAAGCGACCAGCTCGACGCCGTTTTCCTCCAGCCAGGCCATCAGGGCGTCGTTGGTCAGCATTTCGACCTCGCGGGTGCGGTTGAGCGTCAGGCTGGAGCCGCGCAGGAGCGGCGCGTCCACATAGCCGGGGTGGCAGACAAAGACGTTGGGCATATCGTGGCGGCCGGTCTGCACGGCTTCCTTGAGGCGGGCGACGGGGTCGTAGTCCGGCTCCATGCTGTGCATCGCGCAGCGGTAGGCGGTGCCCTTTCCGATGGTCATGGTCTGGCCGTACATACCCATGCTGCTGTATTTCAGGCTGTGGCGTTCGGCGACGATCTCCAGGCCGCGAATGAAGTTGGCGCTGCGGATGGCGTGGCCCTCAAAATAATCCGGCTCGCGCCCCACGAGCTTTCTAAAGCTCTGGTACTGCGCCTCGATTTCCGTGATGGCTTCTTCCAGTACAACGAGGTCTTGTGCTGCCGAGCGGTATTCCCGGCTGGTTTTAAAATTGCCATCCGGGCCTACGAGGGAGGGAATCCGTTCCGGGTCGCTGACGGGCTTGCCGGCGCAGATGTTGGTGTGCTGGCCGATGCTGATATCCAGGCCTGCGACCAATTCCAGTCCGTGTGGGGCAGCGGGCATGTTGGTCATCACGCCAACGCTTTTCGTCATGCCATAGCGGAGCACTTTGGCAAGGCCGTGGTTGACGGCTTCGGTATAACCGAGGTCATCCGAGCGGATCAGAAGCTGGAGCTTTTCCGGCATAAAAATACCTGCCTTTCTTTATTGTATCAGGGTGAGAAGACGGCACGTCAGTTAGAGCGCGGACATCCGGTCTCGCGCTCCTCCTTGCTGTAACCGAACAGGAATGTGATTACAGCGGAGGCGATGAGCGAGATAAAGCAGGCTGCCGCGCCGAAGGCGAAGTTGGTGGGCGTGCCGCCGGAGAAGGCGAGGATGCCGAGCACGTTGGAGGCGGCCATCAGGTTGGCTTCAACGCCCAGAATACCTGCGATCGCGCCACCGATGGCTGCGCCTGCGCTCATGCACAAAAAGGGACGCTTATACTTGAAGCCGGTGCCGTACAAGACGGGCTCGGTCACGCCGCCCACAAAGCCGGAAATGAAGAAGCCCAGGTTGGTGGTCTTTTCGTCCTTCTCCTTCATGGCCAGGAAGGTGCCCAGCGCCATGCCAATGGCGGCGAAGGTGGCGTTTTTAGCAGCGACAAAGATAACCGGGTCTACGCCGCCGGCCATAACAATGGACATAACGGGCATGAGCAGAACGATGTGCATACCGGACATGACCAGATATTCCCACAGAGCGGCGATGATGGCGATGCCGATGAAGCCGGTATAGTTGCCCAGCGCATTGAGAACGATCGCCAGATAATCACCGAAGATATAACCAGCAGGGCCAAGGAGATACAGGGCCAGCGGAGTAGCGACCAGGATGGTGAGCATGGGGACAAAAATGGTGGAAAGCGTATCAGGAACGACCTTCTTGAAGAATTTTTCGATATAGGCCATTACCGCTACGCCCAGGATAATGGGAAGGATGGTGGAGGAGTAGTTGCGTAGGCTCATGGCAAAGCCGAGCGGCGCAAACGGCTCTCCGGTCGAAACGGCGGCCAGCAGACCCGGCGCGATGAGGATGCCGCCCAGATACATGCCCAGAACCGGTGTGGCCCCCAGCTTTTTGGCTGCGTGGTAGCCGGCATAAATGGGTAAGAAATACATGCCTGCATTGTACATAAAGTTGAACATGGTATACAGGTCGCTGTCGGCGGGCAGGATGTGCAGCAGATCGGTAAAAATGACCAGGACGGTCTTGAACATACCGGAGGCCATGAGGACAGGAATCAACGGCGTCAGGGAGCCTGCCATATAGTTGAGGATGTTGGAGCCGATCTTTTTGGGGGTCAGCTTCTCCTTGGGCGCGTCCAGATTCTCCTTGATGGCGTCCTGTGCGGCTAGGCCGGTCAGGCTGCACACTTCGGCGTATACCTTGGGCACGTTCTGCCCGATGATGATCTGATACTGGCCGCCCGCGCGCACCACGCCGAGTACGCCTTTGATGTTCTTTACCTCCTCGTCATTGGGGATGGTCTCATCCTTGAGGTTGAGGCGCAGCCGGGTCATGCAGTGGGTCGCCTGGGCCACATTGCCTTTGCCGCCAACGGCGGCCAATACATCTTGGGCAATTTGCTTGTTTTTATCAGTTGCCATAATATCCTCCTGTTGTTCCAGCCCCTGAGGCGTCACGGTCACCCTGCCGCGGTCGAGCTCCACCGCGGCCACGATGTCCATGCCCTCCAGGGCTTCTAATTGGACGGCCCCCACGTCTTTGACGGTCACACACAACTTATTTCCCTTCCACACCTGGCGGCTGATGTTTTGCTGCCCGCTCAGATACGGCAGGATAGCCTGTAAAAACTGTTCACGATCCATGGGGATGCCTCCTTGTTTGTTCGGTTATTTATGCACCCGCCTGCGTTGCGCACCCGCCGGCGGAGGTACAGCAAAAGAAAAATCCAAAGTAGACCACGGCGGGCCGGTTGGGGCTCACACTCGTGCCGTTACTTTGGATCTCGCGCCCTCCTGCGAGGGCTATCGCTCCGATCGATTTGCTCGATTTATTGGTTTCTCTGCCACATCCGGTGGATGTGCATCATGAGATAGACGACCTCTTCGTCGCCGCATTTCCAGCCCCAGGTGCCTTTGAAATAATCGGCGATCTTGAGGGCACAGGTGTAAATATCGGGATACTGCCGCGCGATGGAGCGGAGCATTTCGCTGCCGTCCTCCTCGGCCGGTTCCCCGCTGCTCAGCCGCTGAATCAGATACCGCAGGTGCATAGCAAAGCGGGAGTAGTTGTAGCTCTCCTTATCCAGCGTGATCTTAAGCTGCCGCTCGATAATGGCCCTTACCTGTTCGATAATGTTCAGAGTCATCAGCAGGTTGTGCAGGTCGCTGCTCTCGGCCTCGGCGTTGATGATATGCATCGTCACATTCACGGCCTCGTGATCCGGCAGCATGACTCCTGCCATCTCGTTCAGGATGTCCAGCGCGCGGAGGCCCAGGTTGAATTCCTTGGGGTACAGGTGCTTGACATCGTAGGCGATCGGGGTGGTGAGATCGATGCCATTCCGCAGCCGGCTGACTGCGAAGTTCAGGTGATCAGCCAGAGTAAAGGGGAGGTTCGGGTTGAGGTGGCAGTCCAGATCGTCCTCCGCCAGCTCCGCGATCTCGGTGCTGGCGAGCAGGATCGGCTGCGGGATATCCGCAATCATGGCCAGATACCGGGGGTCCACATCGTAAAAGGTGCGGTCGATCCGGCTCAGGTCATCCAGGTCATACGGGATGGTGGGGAAGCCAAGCCCCTTTCCCAGTACGACGACCTCTCTGCCCGAAGAATCCAAGGCAAGCACTGCGCTGGTATTGATTTTTTTGGTGATCCTCATAAAAACGCAGCACCTCGGTTGACAAAAAAATATCCCCGGACAGCAACACATACCATAGCCCATCAAAGGAACTGAATAGCACAAGTATCGCTTCCAAGGAGGAATATCGCCCTGTATCAATCTCTGGGAATATGATAGCACAGGAAATGCGATTTGGCTATTCGCAAATTCTACAAATTATGACGCGGTTTTTCGGCGAAATTCCTATCAGGCCGCCCAGCCGCTTGACAAAGGGGAAAAAGCGGATACACTAAAAACAGAGTAAA
>CAZYAX010000160.1:0-4720 GCA_964646195.1 uncultured Faecalibacterium sp.
CGCAATCAAACATAAATTTCCCCTTTCCCCACATAAAATGCCTCCAGAATGGAGGTGCTTTCATGCCGCGTATTTTGCGCTCTCTGCCGGAGCGGGCCTTTCGCACGCGGGCGCGGCTGGTGGCCGCGCTGTTTTGTTCGGTGTGCTTCACCGTGCTGGTGGGGCGGCTTTTCTATTTGCAGGTCGTCACGGGCAGCTGGTACGCCCAGCGGGCCGCGGCGCAGCAGCTGCGGGATACCGTGGTGCCTGCCGGCCGGGGCAGGATCTACAGCGCAGACGGCGTGCTTCTGGCCGCCAACAGCAGCTGCTGGACCATCCGGGCGTCGCCGCGGGAGATCGCGGACGGCAAGGTGGATCTGGCCGCGCGGGGGCTGGCGGAGATTTTGGAGCTGGACGCCGCCGCCGTGCTGGAAAAGTTCAGCCAGCGCTCCTCCAACGACTGCCTGCTGCGCTACCGCGTGGATCGGGAGATGGCCGAGGCAGTGCGCGCCTTTTGTGAGGCGAACAGCCTCACCGGCATCCAGATCAATCAGGACTCCAGGCGCTGGTACCCGGAGGGGGAGTTTCTGGCTTCGGTGCTGGGCTTCACCAACGTGGACAACGCAGGTGTGTCCGGCCTGGAGCTGAAGTACAATGACGTGCTTACCGGCGAGAACGGCCTGGTGCTCACGGCGGCCAACGCCTGGGGCTATACGCTGGAACACAGCTACGTCACCGAACAGCCGCCCACCGAGGGCAACACCCTTGTGCTGACCATCGACTCCAATATCCAGCACTACCTCGAAAATGCGCTCAACTACGCCGTGCAGGAGCACAACGTGGCCGCGCGGGCAGTGGGCATCGTGATGGATGTGAACACCGGCGCGGTGCTGGCCATGTCCACCACACCCTCCTATGACCCCAACCAGCCCCGCGTGATCTACGACGACAGTGCCCGCGCCGCCGTTGACGCACTCAGCGGCGACGAGCGCACGGCAGCACTCCAGCTGGCCCAGCAGACCCAGTGGCGCAACAAAGCCGTCAGCGACCTGTACGAGCCGGGCAGCGTGTTCAAGCTGATCACCTGTGCGGCGGCGCTGGATACCGGGGCTGTCACGCCCGGCTCCACCTTCGTGTGCGGCGAATCCATCTCGGTGGCGGGCACCCGCTTCCACTGCGCCAACCACAAGCGCCACGGCCTGCAAACCGTGACCGAGGCGCTGATGAACTCCTGCAACCAGAGCTTCATCCAAATCGGCGCGCGGCTGGGCAAGGAGGCCTTCTGCAATTACTTTGCCGCCTTTGGCCTGCGGGAAGCCACCGGCATCGACCTGCCCGCCGAACCGGCCAAAAGCCTGTTTTATACCGCCGACCGCATGGGCCCTGTGGAGTTGGCCTCCTGCTCCTTCGGCCAGAGCAGCAAGATCAGCTACATCGAAATGGCCGCCGCCGTGTGCGCGGTGGTCAACGGCGGCAGCCTGATGCAGCCGCGCGTCGTAGCCGAGATCCGCGCCCCGGACGGCGAAACGCTGGAGACCCTGCGCCCCATTGTTACACGGCGGGTGCTCAAGGAGGAGACTTCCCTTGCCATGCGGGAGATGATGGAGGCCGTTGTGGACTACGGCGGCGGCCGCAACGCCCAGATCGCGGGCTACCGTGTGGGCGGCAAGAGCGGTACCAGCCAAAAGCTGGACAGCGAGGACGAAAACGCCCGCATCGCCAGCTTTGTGGCGGTGGCGCCCATCGATGACCCGCAGTTTCTGGTTTTGGTCTGCCTCGATGAGCCCCACAGCTGGACCACCGCAGGCGGCAGCCTTTCGGCGCCGGTGTGCGCCGAGGTGATGGAGCAGATTCTGGTATACAAGGGCATCCCCCGCGCGCCCGTGCAGCTGCAACCGGCGGAGGACGAGGCCGCGCAGGCCGCCGCATGGGCAGAGGCCTGGATGGACGGCGATACGCCGGACGGCAGCTGAACGAAGTGGCCGCAAAGAGCCTCCTGTACAAAATAGCAAAAGGCCATCATAAAGGCCCGGTGGCAGGCACGCTGGAATTTGCGCTCTTTCTTTCCATGTTTGGCATTTAAACTTTGATTTAGGTCTTGTTTTTCTCCGCAAATGTGCTATAGTTTGTCTTGTATCCCAACGATTGCAATTGAGGCAACGGGGAAGCGATAATGCTCCGCCGCCGGGGAGGAGGAACCCTGCGGCACAGGGGCCATGGGCCGGCTGGCACAGCCGCGCCAGATGCAAGAGGAGGAGAAAGGACCCATGAAAACCGGATTGATCCTGGAAGGCGGGGCCATGCGCGGCATGTTCACCGCCGGTGTCACCGACGTGATGATGGAGCACGGCGTAACCTTTGACGGCGCGGTGGGCGTATCCGCCGGGGCCGTGTTCGGCTGCAACTATAAGTCCCGCCAGCCGGGGCGCGCCTTCCGCTACAATGTCGCCTACTGCAACGACCGCCGCTATGCCAGTATGCGCAACCTGCTGCGCACCGGCAACCTGTACGACGAGCAGTTCTGCTACCATGAGATCCCGGACCGGCTCGATCCGTTTGATACCGAGACCTTCCGCGCCTCGCCCATGGCGTTTTATGCGGTCTGCACCGATGTGCGCACCGGCGCGCCGGTATACCATAAGTGCGAAAAGGGCGACGCCAACGATCTCAAATGGCTTCAGGCCTCGGCGTCCATGCCGCTGGCCGCCCGCATCGTCAAGGTGGACGGTTACGCCCTGCTGGACGGCGGCGTGGCGGATTCCATCCCCGTCCACTTTTTTGAGTCCATCGGGTACGACTGCAACGTGATCGTCCTCACCCAGCCGAAGGGCTTCGTCAAAAAGAAAAACAAAATGCTCCCGGCCATGCGGGCGGCGCTGGTGCGCTACCCCAATTTCCTGGCCGCTGCCGCCGACCGCCACATCCGCTACAACGAAACGCTGGACTACGTCTCCATGCTGGAGGAGAGCGGCCATGCGCTGGTGATCCGCCCGCCCATCCCGCTGGAGATCGGCGCAATGGAGCGCGACGCCGCCGAGCTGCGCCGCGTCTACGAGACGGGCCGCGCCGTGGCCGAAAAACGCCTGCCGGAGATCGAAGCCTTTTTGGCAGGCGCGGCACAGGAATCCTGACGAACCGCCTTTGAACCGGCCGCAAACCGGGCTGCGGCATACGCTCCGGATAAGTCCCTCGTTTGGGGCCTGCGCAAGAACCGCCGGAAAACAGGCGAAGCATCAAAAGCCAACAGAGGCAGCTGCAAAATTTCTTTTTTGCAGCCGCCCTTTTTTATTGTCCGTGCCGCACATACACTCTTGCACAAATCCGGAAAGGATAGTATAATATCTTCATTCTTTAAGAAAAAAGGCGAAGGCTCTCCTTTTTGGGCCTGTTTTGCCGCAACGGGCCGGGCACGCCCGCAACATAAACGAAAGGGCTGAATTATGATTTCTCGATCGGATCGGTTGGACCATGTACATTCGGACATTCGGGGGCCGTTGTACCAGGAGGCGCTGCGCATGCAGTCCGAAGGGGTAGACGTGCTCAAGCTGAACACCGGCAACCCGGGGCGCTTTGGTTTCAAGCTGCCCAACAGCGTGCGGCAGGCGCTGGCGCTGCACATTGACGAGGCCGTGCCCTACTGCGACGTGCGCGGCATGCCGGACGCCCGCAACGTGATCTGCACCTACCACATCGGGCGGGGCTTGCAGGGCATTATGCCAAGCGACGTCTTTCTGTGCAACGGCGTGAGCGAGGCAGCCTCCATGCTGATGACCGCTCTGGTGGGCACCGGTGAGGAGGTGCTGGTGCCCTCGCCCTGCTACTCGCTGTGGAGCAACAATGCCTACATCTGCGGCGGCCGGCCCGTGTTCTACCGGTGCGACCCGGCCAACCACTGGTATCCCGACCCGGAGGACATCGAGAGCAAGGTCACCGAGCGCACCAAGGCCATCGTGATCATCAACCCCAACAATCCCACCGGCGCGGTGTACAGCAAGGAGATCCTGCTTGCCATCGCGGACATCGCCCGCCGCCACAAGCTGGTGATCCTGGCGGACGAGATCTACGACCGCCTGCTCATGGACGGGCTGCACCACTGCTCCATTGCGGCGCTTGCGCCGGATCTGCCCTGCGTCACCTTCAATGGCCTGTCCAAATCCCACATCATCTGCGGCTTCCGCTGCGGGTGGATGGTGTTCTCCGGCCCCAAGGGCGAGCTGGACGAGGTGAAGGACGCCGTGATGCAGCTGGCCGCCATGCGGCTGTGCGGCAACGCGCTCACCCAGCTGGTCATCCCGGCCGCCCTCGTGGACAGCGAGAGCACCCACGAAATGATCGTGCCCGGCGGCCGCCTGTTTGAGCAGCGCCGCGCCACCATCGAAGGGCTGGACAAGATCGAGGGCGTGAGCTATGAGTGCAACCACGCCTCCTTCTACCTGTTCCCCGCGCTGGACACCTCCCTCTATGACTTTGCGGACGGGCAGGACTTTGCCATGAAGTTCCTGCACGAAAAGCATGTGCTGGTCATCCCCGGCAGCGGCTTTGACTGGCACGAGGATCTGCGCTTCCGCATCGTGATGCTGCCGGACCCTGACACGCTCACCAAGGCGATGGGCGATCTGGGGCACTTTCTCTCGATGCACCGGCGGTAAAGCAAAACACTTCATTTTGTCAGGCAAAAAGGAGGCTTCTTTCGAAGTCTCCTTTTTGTTTTGCTGATATAAGGAACCTCTGAACAAATCAC
>CAZYAX010000161.1:0-1610 GCA_964646195.1 uncultured Faecalibacterium sp.
AAGACACGGCCCTTTCACGGCTGTAACATGGGTTCGATTCCCGTACGGGTCACCACGCGATAAAACTCGGATTTGTTCTTTTGCAAAAGAGCGAATTCGGGTTTTATTTTTAGGGCGCTGCCTCGTGCAGCGGCAGAAAGGAGCAAAACTGTGATCGATCAGGCAAAAATCGAACTTTTTGAGCGCAAGCCGGTGGCGGGCGCGGTGCTGAAGCTGGCGGTGCCCACGGTGGTCAGCTCGCTGGTGATGGTGATCTATAACCTCTCGGATACCCTCTTTGTGGGGATGCTGAACGACCCCATCCAGAACGCGGCGGTCACACTGGCCGCGCCGGTGCTACTGGCGTTTAACGCAATCAACAACCTGTTTGGCGTGGGCAGCTCCAGCATGATGAGCCGCGCGCTGGGCAGCAAGGACCAGGACACCGTGGCCCGCAGCAGCGTATTCGGCTTTTACTGTGCGCTGTTTTGCGGGGTGCTGTTCTCGCTGGTGTATACGCTGTTCAGCCCGGCCTTTCTGAACGTGCTGGGCGCGGGCAGCGAGACTGCCGCCGCGACCGCCGCATACCTTAAATGGACCACCACCTTTGGCGCAGTGCCTGCCATCCTCAACGTGGTGATGGCTTATCTGGTGCGCGCCGAGGGCTCGACGATGCACGCCAGCATCGGCACCATGAGCGGCTGTTTCTTAAATATCGTGCTGGATCCCATCTTCATCCTGCCCTGGGGGCTGGATATGGGGGCCGCGGGCGCGGGCCTGGCGACCTGCCTGTCCAACTGTGTGGCGTGCCTCTACTTTTTTGTGCTGCTGTATGTCAAGCGGGGCCGCACCTGCGTGTGCATCCGCCCGTCCATGTTCAGCCTCAACCGCAAGATCGTGCTGGGGGTTTGCGGCGTGGGCATTCCGGCGTCGGTGCAAAACCTCCTCAACGTGACCGGGATGACGATTCTCAACAACTTTATGGCGGCCTATGGCTCAGATGCGGTGGCGGCCATGGGCATCTCCCAAAAGATCAGCATGGTACCGATGTATATTGCGATGGGCCTTTCGCAGGGGCTGATGCCGCTGATCAGCTACAACTATGCCAGCGGCAACAGCCGCCGCATGAAGCAGGCTATTTTCTTCGCGCTCAAGCTGTCGCTGGGCTTTATGCTCGTGACGGAGGCGGTGTACCAGCTGGGCGCGGGCACGCTGGTTTCCCTGTTTATGAAGAATGAGACGATCGTGGCCTACGGCTCCCGCTTCCTGCGCGGGCTGGCGCTGGCGATGCCGTTCCTTGCGGTGGATTTCCTGATCGTAGGCGTGTTCCAGGCCTGCGGCATGGGCAGCCGGGCGCTGTTCTTTGCGATCATGCGCAAGATCATCCTGGAGATTCCGGCGCTGTACATCCTGGATCACCTGTTCCCGATGTACGGCCTCGCCTATGCGCAGTTCACCGCTGAGCTGATCCTGGCGGGGATCGCCGTGATCACGCTGGCGCAGTTCCTGAAGACGCTGGAAAAGAAAAAGGGATCTGTACGGGACAGATAAACTGAAATGCGGCGCCTGGGGAGGAGAGCTCTCCGGCGCCGCATTTTCATTGATTTTTCCACACAGGGGAAACCCGGGGT
>CAZYAX010000161.1:1710-4705 GCA_964646195.1 uncultured Faecalibacterium sp.
CAGAGGGAGGTCAATACAGCCCATTATAAGAAGGAAGCGGGTAGTCCCGCTCATAGCTGCGGCACAGGTCCAGAAAGGCCTTTGCAGACGAGCTCAGAAATTTTTCGCGGTGGTACACGATCTGAAACGTGCGGAGAAAATCCATGCCTTTGACCCGGATTGCGATGACAAGGCCACGTTCCAGCGGCCCCACGATCATGCGGTAGGGCAGTACGGCAATGCCCAGCCCGTTGATCACCGCATTGACCAGCGCCGTGGTGCTCATGGCCTCCCACGCGGGCTTGACGGAGAAGCCGGCCCGCTCCATGGCATGGTCAAAGACCTCCCGTGTGCCGCTGCCACGCTCGCGCAGCAGGAATTTTTGCTGCCGGAACTCCTCGACTGAGATCTCCTGCCCCGGGCGGAAGGGGCCGCCCGGCGGGCAGATCACAGTCAGCCGGTCGTTCATATATTCCTCGACGGTAAAGGAGGACATATGGCAGGCCCCCTCGATCAGCGCAAGATCCAGCTCGTTGTTCAAGATCTTTTGCTCCAGCAGATTGGACGGCCCCACGACGGCCTGCACCTCAGTACCGGGATAGCGGGCATAAAAGGCCTTGACATAGTTAGGCAAAAACTGGGAGCCGATGGTGATGCTGGCCCCTACCCGCAGCACACCAAAAGCGTCCCAGTTGCGCATCCCCTTTTCCAGATCGTCAAACATCCCGGTGATGTGGAGGGCATATTCCCGGAACTGCTGCCCGGCAGGGGTGATCTGAAGCCTGCGCCCGATGCGGTCGAACAGGGCCACGCCGTAATACTGCTCCAGCTCCTTGACAGCCAGGCTGACGGCGGGCTGGGTCATGTGGAGCGCCCCGGCAGCCTTGGTCGTGTTGAACCCGTTGCTGCACACGGCCAGAAAGATGGTCAAATGGCGCAGTGTCATACGATTTCTCCTTATACAAAATTACTTATAGAAATAATTAGATTATATTATTTTTCTTATTAAAAAGCAAGTGCTATACTGGTGTTAACAACACAAGGAGGGATTACTTTGAAGGAAAATAAACCGAGCGTTCAAAAACTATTCTGGTATACATTCCAGCTGAGCGCCTGCACATTCGGGGGAGGATTCGTGATCATTCCGCTGATGCGGAAAAAGTTTGTGGAGGAATTGGGCTGGATCGAAGAGCAGGAGATGATGGATCTGACCGCCATTGCCCAGTCCTCGCCGGGGGCGATCGCGGTCAACGCGTCCATTCTGGTGGGCTACCACGCAGCCGGGATACCCGGAGCGCTGGTCACCGTGCTGGGCACGGTGCTGCCGCCGCTGCTCATTATCTCTGTCATTTCCCTTTCTTACGCCGCCTTCCGGGACAACGCCATCGTCAACATGGCCATGACCGGTATGCTGGCGGGGGTGGCCGCCGTGATCTGCGACGTGGTGATCACGATGGCAAAGGGCATTTTTCAGCAAAAGAGGCTGCTGCCGGTGGCGGTGCTGCTGGCCTCCTTTGCCGCGGTGCGGTTCTTTGATGTGAACATCATCCTGGTGATCCTGCTCTGCGGGGTGATCGGTGCAGTGGACACCCTGCGGCAGGAGCGGGCGAGAAAGGAGCAGGCATGATTTACTTGGAGCTTTTTTGGAGCTTTTTCCAGATCGGGATGTTCAGCATCGGAGGTGGATACGCGGCCATGCCGCTGATCCAGAACCAGGTGGTGGACGTCCATCCGTGGCTCACCATGACCCAATTTGCGGATATTATGACCATAGCCGAAATGACCCCGGGGCCCATCGCCATCAATTCCGCCACCTTTGTGGGGATTCAGGTGGCAGGCTTTCCGGGCGCGCTGGTAGCAACGGCCGGCTGCATTTTGCCCTCGTGCGTCATTGTAATGACGCTGGCGTATGTCTACTACCGGTTCCGCGGTTTGGAGCTGGTGCAGGGGGTGCTGGCCGGGCTGCGCCCGGCTGTGGTGGCCATGATTGCATCGGCAGGCCTGTCGCTGGCCATCCTGTCCTTTTTCGGGCAGAGGACGCTGCCTGCCGACCTCAGCGGCATCAACTGCATTTCGGTGCTGATCTTTGGGGCGGGGCTGTTTATCCTGCAAAGATGGAAGGTGCACCCCGTCTGTGTGATGGCAGGCGCAGGCGTGGCCGGCGTTCTGCTGTATTCGGTTTTTTAAGGAGGGGTTGGGCATGATGTACACCATGAAAGCAGGGGAGCTCTATCTAAACGGAAAGGCCGTGGCCAGGATCAAAGGGAACCTCGCAGGGCCGGAAAAGCTGATCCAGTCTCCGGACGGCGGGCTGCTTTTGCAGACCGGGATCCGCACGCTGGAGGCGCCCGAGGAGCGCCGGGGCGACGTGCGGTTCCGGCGGTATGTGCTGCTGGACAAGGCCGGCAGGGAGCTTGCAACAGCCGGGCCCGGCTATGCCGATGGGGAGGAACCGGAGCCCGGGGAGTGGCCGGTGTGCCGCCTGCCCAAGGTGGATCATGCGGACGTACGGATGGACGGTGTGGACTACCGCCTCACCATGCGCAGCAGCCAGTGCTATGTGCTGGAAAAAGCACCCGGGGCGATCGTGCTTCAGGTGCGGCATAAAGGCCTGACCGGCGGGTGGGACATCGAGACGGGCGGCGATTTGTCTCCGGAACAGATCTGCGCGATCTTTGTGTTCTGCCGGTATACCGAGCAGGAAAATGAGTTTTTGATCGTGTAAAGAAGAAACAGGGGCGCTGTGCCTGATACAGCTGTAATCGCCCTAGTAACAGGGATGGAATCCGGGTCGGAGGGCAGGAGCTTTATGCGGTGAGGATGGGGCTGCTGCACCATAAAAACGCAACAGCAGCCTGCACAAAAAGCAAAAACAATAAGAAGGACCGGCCCTCAAAGAAAGCTGCTTTCGCTTCCTCTGAGGGCCGGTTCTTGTACACGTTTTTTGAGAGGGCTGTTTTGCGGCAGCCTCATCGGATTAGGGAAGCTCTGAATAAATCTGGTATGCAGATTGCCG
>CAZYAX010000162.1:0-4685 GCA_964646195.1 uncultured Faecalibacterium sp.
ACGAGTTTTACGTTGATGCGCGCGCTGCGGTTGGCGTTTTTCAGGTCGTAGATCAGCTCGGCCAGATCCTCGATGGAGTAGATGTCGTGGTGGGGCGGGGGCGAGATGAGGCCCACGCCGGTGGTGCTGTTGCGGGTCTTGGCGATCCAGGGGTAGACCTTTTCGCCGGGCAGGTTGCCGCCCTCGCCGGGCTTTGCGCCCTGCGCCAGCTTGATCTGGATCTCGTCGGCGGACACCAGATACTTGCTGGTGACGCCAAAGCGGGCGGAGGCCACCTGCTTGATCTTGGAATTGCTCTCGCTGTGGTAGCGCTCCTCCGGCTCGCCGCCCTCGCCGGTGTTGCTCTGGCCGCCCAGACGGTTGAGCGCGATGGCGATGGTCTCGTGCGCCTCGCTGCTCAGCGCGCCGTAGCTCATGGCCGCGCCCTTGAACCGCCTGACGATGGATTCCACCGGCTCCACTTCCTCCAGAGGGATGCCGCCGTCCGGCGCATAGGTAAAGTCCAGCAGGCTGCGCAGGTGCATGCCCTGCCTGCCCATGTTGTCCACGGCCTGGGTAAACTGCTTGAACGCGCCGTAATCGCCGGTAAAGCAGGCCTTTTGGAACAGGTGGATGGTCTGCGGGTTGAACAGGTGCTCCTCCATGCCGCTGCGGAACTTGTGCGCGCCGCCGCTGGCAAGCTGCATGTTGATGTCCAGCCCCATCGGGTCAAAGGCGCTCTCATGCTGGGCCTCCACGTCGGCCTGGATATCCTCCAGCGTGATGCCGCCCACCCGGCTCACCGTGCCGGTGAAGTATTTGTCGATGACCTCCTTGGAGATGCCCACGGCCTCAAAGATCTGGCTGCCCTGGTAGCTCTGGATGGTGGAAATGCCCATCTTGGAGGCAATCTTGACGATCCCGTTGAGGATGGCGGTGTTGTAGTCGTTGACGGCGGCGTAGTAGTCCTTATCCAGCAGGCCCTGGTCGATGAGCTGGCCGATGGTCTCCTGCGCCAGATACGGGTTCACCGCGCACGCGCCAAAGCCCAGCAGCGTGGCAAAGTGATGCACCTCGCGCGGCTCGGCGCTCTCCAGGATCAGCGCCATGGCCGTGCTCTTTTTGGTGCGGATGAGGTACTGCGACACGGCCGACACCGCCAGCAGGCTGGGGATGGCCACATGGTATTCGTCGATGTCCCGGTCGGAGAGCACGATGATGTTGGCCCCGTCCTTGTAGGCGCGGTCCACCTCGAGGAACACACGGTCAATGGCCTTTTCGAGGCTGGTATTTTTGTAGTAGTTGATGGACACCGTGGCCACCTTGAAGCCCGGCACGTTCATGTACTTGATCTTGAGCAGGTCGGTCTCGGTGAGGATGGGGTTGTGGACCTTGAGTACCTTGCAGTTCTCGGGCTTATCCTCCATCAGGTTGCCGTGCGCGCCGATGTACACGCTGGTGGAGGTGACCACCTTTTCGCGGATGGCATCGATGGGCGGGTTCGTGACCTGAGCGAACATCTGCTTGAAGTAGTTGAACAGCGGCGGGTGCTGGCTGCTGAGCACGGCCAGGGGCGTGTCGGTGCCCATTGCGCCGGAGGGCTCCGCGCCCAGCCGCGCCATGGAGAGCACCAGCGTGTTGATCTCCTCGTACTTGTAGCCAAAGGCCTTTTGCAGCCTTGTCAGCTCGTCGCCGGAGTAGTTGGGCACCTTATGGTTGGGGATCTTCAGGTCGGCCAGCTGCACGAGGTTGCGGTCGATCCACTCGCCGTAGGGCTCGCGGCTGGCGTAGTATTCCTTGAGCTTTTCGTCGTCCACCACTTCGCCCCTCACCGTGTCCACCAGCAGCATCTTGCCGGGGCGCAGGCGGTCCTTGACCAGCACGTTGTCCGGCGCGCAGTCCAGCACGCCCACCTCGGAGGAGAGGATCATGCGCCCGTCCTTGGTGATGTAGTAGCGGCTGGGGCGCAGGCCGTTGCGGTCCAGCACGGCGCCCATCACGTCGCCGTCCGAGAAGAGGATGGCGGCGGGGCCGTCCCACGGCTCCAGCATGGTGGCGTAGTATTGGTAGAAGTCCCGCTTTTTCTGGGAAATATTGCGGTTGTTTTCCCACGGCTCGGGGATGGTGATCATCACGGCGAGGGGCAGATCCATGCCGTTCATCACCATAAACTCCAGGGCGTTGTCCAGCATGGCGGAGTCCGATCCGGAGGTGTTGACGATGGGCAGGATCTTGTTCATGTCCTCCTCCATCACGCGGCTGGAGATGGACTCCTCGCGGGCCATCATGGCGTCGGTGTTGCCCTTGATGGTGTTGATCTCGCCGTTGTGCAGAATAAAGCGGTTGGGGTGCGCGCGCATCCAGCTGGGCGTGGTGTTGGTGGAGAAGCGGCTGTGTACCATGCCGATGGCGGACTCATAGTCCTCGTCCTGCAAATCGGCGTAGAACTGGCGCAGCTCATTCACCAAAAACATACCCTTGTACACGATGGTGCGGCTGGACAGGCTGGCCACATAGGTGCCGCTGCTGGCCTGCTCGAACACGCGCCGCACCACATACAGGCGGCGGTCGAAGTCGATGCCCTTGGAGATCTTGGCCGGCTTTTTGATAAAGCACTGCCAGATGGCGGGCATACAGTCGCGGGCCTTTTTGCCCACGGCGTCCGGGTTCACGGGCACCTCGCGCCAGGCGAGGAACTCGAGGCCCTCCTTGCGGGTGATCAGCTCAAACATCTTCATGGCCTGCACGCGGGTGTGCTCGTTCTGCGGGAAAAAGAACATACCCACGCCGTACTCCCGCTCGTTGCCAATGCGGATGTTGAGCGTTTCGGCCACCTTGGAGAAGAACCTGTGGCTGATCTGGAGCAGGATGCCCACGCCGTCGCCGGTTTTGCCCCCGGCGTCCTTGCCGGCGCGGTGCTCCAGGCGCTCGACGATGCTCAGCGCATCGCACACGGTCTGGTGGCTCTTGCGGCCCTTGATGTCCACCACCGCGCCGATGCCGCAGGCATCGTGCTCAAAGCGGGGGTCATACAGGCCCAAAGGGGCGCTGCGTTCGGTGAAATTTTCCATTGTCTTCCCATCCTTGTACTGAAATCCTCTGTGGGGCCTGCGCACAAAACCGGCGCGCCGCCGCCGGCATATATGCCAAGGCGCGGAGTGCGGGCCGGCCGCAGGTTCCCTGCACAAAACCGGGGCGGGCGGCAGGTTCCGCCGCGCATCTGCTCCCGCGGAGCAAAATAAAAAGGGCGTCCCTTATGGGTATACTCTGCCCATAAGGAACGCCTTTGTTCCCGTACCCTATATTATACCGGAAGCTGAAAAATGTTCAAGTGACAGTTGCACCAAATAAAACGGTGGGAAAGTGCAGATTCTTGTGCGAAAGGTTCAGAGAGGGCGCGAAGGGCTGCCTTTCAGCGCGCCGGGCCGGTGATGCCGTTCTGGCGTTCAGTCATCCGCTTCTCTCCGTACACAGCGCACGGTCACGCGGCTTTTGCCCCCGTAGGTACAGGTGAACAGGGTGAGGGCGTATTCGCCGCAGGTCATCTCCTCGATGGCCGTTGGCGGCAGGACGGCCACCTCCGCCACCTGATAGTGGGAGGTGAGGCCGTCTACCCCTGTAAAATCGACCGTGTCCCCGGCGCAAAGCTGGGCCAGATTTCCAAAATGGCGGGGATAATTGTGGGCCGAAATGACCAGGTCATCCGTCTCGACCGCGCCGTAATACCGGCAGGGCGCGAGCTTGAGGCGGGTGTAGTCCCATTCATCCATCACGGGCAGCTCCAGCTCCAGCGAAGGAATGGAAAGATACCCGATGTAGTTGTATCCGTCGATTTCCATCGTGTCCGCGTCCAGGACAGGGGCAGCGGACGCGCTGGCGGCAGGCTCTTCCATCTGCCGGAGCATCTGTGGCAGCACTGCCTCGACCGACTGTTCCGCCCGCCGCGCCTCCCTTTGGTTCAGGAGAAAGAGGATCAGCGCGGCGGCGAGCAGAACAAACCCAACGCCCAGAAGGATGTTTCCCGCCTTATTTTTCATGGCCGTTCTTTTTGTGGCGGTACCGCAGGTACAGACCCGTGCAGATCAGCACGGCGGCCAGCGCCAGCAGCACCGGAACAGGCCAGTTCAGCTGGCCGGTCTGCGGCAGCATGGACCCGGTAGCAGTGTCCATATCCCCGAGGCCGAGGGTAGGATCCGGCGTAACGGTAGGTTCGGGCGCCGGCACGATCTCCACCGGGACACTGGGTGCAGGAGTCGGCGAGGGGATCAGATTCGAGATCAAGGGGATAATGGGGATCAGCGGGATGAGCGGCTCCCACCAGGGGGTATCCGAAGGCTCCGGAGTTGGGGTGGGCACAGGCCCGGTGTAAGTGTTGGTGATTGTGATGGTAAAGGTATTTGTTTCCGGATCATAATCAGGGCCAGAATAGGCTACGCCAAAATTGTCCGTTTCTCCTATTTCTTTTATGGCGAAATCACCCGCGCTCAATTCCGGCAGCCCGGTAAAGCTCGCCTTCCAGCCGTTGGCCGCATTCAAGGTCACGGTATCCAGATCGTATTCGCCAATGCTGAGCTGAACCGTTACCTCCACATTTTTCGGCAGACTCTCCACGGAAACATTCGCCCATTCTTTTTGAACAGCCACTGTGTACGTGGGCTCATTGGTGCCGATGATCACGGTGCCGTTGGAGCCGATGCCGCCGCCGC
>CAZYAX010000163.1:0-4684 GCA_964646195.1 uncultured Faecalibacterium sp.
CTCCGCCTCCTTCATGCGCACCTGGCGCAGGTAGTCGGTGGGGGCCATGCCCACCTCCTTGCGGAACCGGCCCGAGAGGTAATGGGGGTTCACCTGCATATCGGCAGCCAGCTTTGCCACCGAGAACTCCCGGTCGTACTCGTGCTCGATGGCATACAGCGCGCTGAGGGTCAGGGCGCTGTACTTCTGGCTGTTGAGCCGGTGGATCAGTTGGCAGTACTCCCGGATGAGCCGCTCGTGCTCGTCGTTGATCTCATCCACCGTCTTTGCCACCCGCACGATGGCGGCGCTTTTGCCCGACACCAGATCGTTAAGATAGGGCGGCACACCCGCCTGCCACGCCGCCAGCCGGATCACCGTGCGTGTGATGGACGCGGAGTTGCGCGCACCCTCCAGCGTTTCGCCCAGGCTCTTTTTTAAGTAGTCCACATAGTGGTGCAGCCTGCGCCAGTGCTGGATGGCCTCGATGCTATTGCCAGCCCGCACGCTCTCCATCAGCCGCTTCTCGGTCTCGTAGCGCTCGGCCACTTGCTGCTGCTGCGGGATCTGCACGGCGGCTTCCTCCTCGGCAGACGGGCCGGGCGCATACTTCACCCGCTGCACGGTGCGCGGCAGCGCGCCGTAGCCCAGACTTTTGAGCAGGCAGTTCAACAGATGCAGCGCCTCACGCTCGCGCAAAATGGGCATATGCCCCCGGTACGCGCGCACATCCGGCACCAGCGCCGCATCCAGCCCGGCGCGCCGCAGCAGGACAGCCGCGTCCGCTTCGGATAGCATCTCCTCGCGGTAGGGGCCCAGCGCGATGGGCACGTCCCCTGCAAAGGCAAAGAGGAACCGCACCTGGAAGCAATCCACCATACACACCTCCGCCGCCGGCTCCATTGCCTCCAGCAGCTTTTGCAGCGCGGCAGGGGCCAGATATTCCTGCTGGCTGTGGAACCGCCACTTTTGGCAAAAGGCCTGCCGCCGCGCCGCGCTGTCCAGCAGCACGGCGCGTATACCGGAAATATCCCGGATCATATTGCTTGCTTCTTCAAACGTCATCCGCTCAGCCTCCCTGTATATGAGATTTTTTCTATTTTGCCTTGTATCATTCTACCACATTTTTGGGGAAGTTGGTATATTGAAGTTGTTCGCTACAAGTTGCCCACGAAACAAAATTGTTTTATGCGGTTTGCATGGGCCCTGCAAACCAGGCAGTCATCCATGTAGCAAGCATCTCGCAGAGGCAGCCTCCGCCTTGCCCCGCCGGCGCTTTGCTGCGCCCCGGGCCGGTGCAGAGGCCTCATTTAAACGATTCAAGGAGGTACAACATGGCAAAAGACTATAAAGCGCTTGCCCAAACCATCGTCACCCTCGTGGGCGGCGAAGAAAATGTGATCTCGCTTACCCACTGCGTCACCCGCCTGCGCTTCAAGCTCAAGGACGAGAGCAAAGCCAACACCGACGCGCTTACCAAGACCAAGGGCGTCATCAAGGTGATGCAGGCCGGCGGCCAGTATCAGGTGGTCATCGGCAACGACGTGAACGACGTCTACGACGCCGTGCTGCAAAACAGCAGCATCAAGCCCGCCGGCGAGGAAGGCGCAAAGGCCGCTTCCGCCGGCGGCAAGAAGAAGTCCCTTCTGGGCGACGGCTTTGTCAGCATCGTATCCGGCATCTTCATGCCGTTCATGGGCGCGTTCACCGCCGCCGGCTTGATCAAGGGCTTCCTGGTGCTGTTCGTCACGCTGGGCGTTTTGAGCAAAGAGAGCTATACATACACCATTCTGTACGCTGCGGGTGACTGCGTATTCTACTTTTTGCCCATCTTCCTGGGCTACACCGCCGGCAAGACCTTCGGCGCAAAGCCCTTTATCTCCATGACCATCGCCTGCGCCATGGTCTACCCCAACATCGTGGCGCTCAATGGTTTGGAGGGCGTCAACTTCATGGGCATCCCGGTGGATATGATCAGCTACACCAGCTCGGTGCTGCCCATCATTGCCATCTGCTTTGTGCAGGCCCAGCTGGAAAAGCTGCTGTATAAGTACATCCCCAAGATGGTCAGCGGCTTGCTGGTGCCGCTGTTCACGGTGCTGCTGCTGGTGCCCCTCACCTTTATCGCCGTCGGCCCCATCACCAACACCATCGGCAACGTGCTCGCCTCGCTGATCACCGCCGCGCTCAACCTCTGCCCGCCGGTGGCCGGCTTCCTGATGGCGGCGCTGTGGCCTGTGATGATCATCTTCGGCGTACACTGGGCGTTTGTGCCCATCGCACTCAACAATATGATGACGCTGGGCTACGACACCATCCTGCCCCTCACCGTGGGCTGCAACTTCGGCATTGCCGCCGCCTGCCTGGCCGTGTTCCTCAAGACCAAGGATCACGAGCTCAAGGAGACCGCCGGCCCCTCCGTGATCTCCGCCCTGATCGGCGGCGTCACCGAACCCGCCGTCTATGGCGTGCTGCTGCGCTTTAAGACCCCGATGATCATCGTCTGCCTGGTCAACGGCATCGGCGGCGCAATCTGCGCAGCCTTCCATGTAGTGCGCGACACCCAGATCGCGGTGAACCTGCTCACCATCCCGGCCATCTATGCCGTATACGGCCCGTGGGCTATCGTAGCCATCGTGCTGTCCCTCGTGGGTTCTTTCGTGCTCACCTGGATGTTCGGCTTCAACGACAAAATGCTGGAAAAGACCAAGTAACCCCCGCTTTCCACCGCAGGCGGGCCCTCCCGGCCCTGCCTGCGGCAATTTAATACAAAGGAGTGCCTGCCCCATGTTACCCTATTCCGAGCTATACCCCTGCTCCAATGGCGTCCGCTGCGCCACGCTGCTGGATGGCATGTGGAAGTTCCAGTTTGACCCTGCCAGCGAGGGCGTGCAAAACGGCTGGCCAAACGGCCTGCCCGCGCCCATCTCCATGCCGGTACCGGCCAGCTTTTCTGACTTTTTCACCGACCATGCCCAGCGCGACTACACCGGCGATTTCTGGTACGAGACCGAGTTCTACCTGCAAGACGGCTGGCAGGGCAAAGCGCTCTGGCTGCGCTTTGGCAGCCTGACCCACCGCGCCACGGTATACTGCAATGGCATCGAGCTCACATCCCACGAGGGGGGCTTTTTGCCGGTGCTGGCGGACATCACAGCCGCCGCGCGACCCGGCCAGCCCAACCGGCTGGTAGTGCGGCTGAACAACGAGCTCAGCGAGACCAGCCTGCCCTGCGGCGCCACCAAGGTACTGCCCAGCGGCCGCAAGCTGGCCAAGCCCTATTTCGACTTTTACAATTATTCCGGCATCCAGCGCAGCGTGTGGCTGCTGGCCCTGCCCACCGAGAGCGTACAGGACTTCGCCGTGACCTGCGAACTGCACGGCGCGGACGCGCTGGTACACTACACCGTGGCCACCAACGGCAGCCACCCGGTGCGGGTGCGCCTGCTGGACCGCGAGGGCAACGAGGCCGCCCGCGCCGAGGGAACAAGCGGCACGCTGCATGTGCCCGGCGCGCATCTGTGGCAGGTGCGCAGCGCCTATCTGTACACCCTCGCCATCGAGATCTACGACGGCGGGCGGGTGATCGACCGCTACACCGACCGCATCGGCATCCGCACGGTGCGCATTGAGGGCGCGCGCATCCTGATCAACGGGCAGCCGGTGTACCTCAAGGGCTTTGGCAAACACGAGGACTTTGAGCTGATTGGCCGAGGCTTTAACTGGGCCGTGCTCAAACGCGACTTTGAGTGCATGAAGTGGACGGGGGCCAACTGCTTCCGCACCAGCCACTACCCCTACGCGGAGGAATGGTACCGCTTTGCAGACGAGGAAGGCTTCCTCATCCTCGACGAGGTGCCCGCCGTGGGCATGATGCGCTCCACCCGCAACTTTGTGGCCGCGGGCACCGGGCAGTACACTTATTTTTTTGAAGCACCCACCGTGCCCCAGCTCAAGGCCAACCACATCCGGGCTGTGGAAGAGATGATCGCCCGCGACAAAAACCACCCCTCCGTGTTTGCGTGGAGCCTGTTCAACGAGCCGGAGACCACCAGCACCTACGCCCACGATTATTTCAAGGACATATTTGACGCCGCCCGCGCGCTGGACCCCCAACACCGGCCCCTGACCGGCGCGTTTGAAAAGAACAGCAAGCCCGAGCTGTGCCAGTGCTACCCGCTGTGCGACTTTATCTGCCTGAACCGGTATTATGGCTGGTACATCAGCGGCGGGCCGGAGATTGAGGAGGCGGAGGCGCTGTTCCGCGCCGAGATGGACAAGTGGGCCGCCAAAAAGTTGAACGTGCCGTTTGTGTTTACCGAGTTCGGCACCGACACGCTGCCCACCGAGCACAAGCTGCCCAGCATCATGTGGAGCCAGGAGTACCAGGACGAATATCTGGAGATGAACTTTAAGGTATTTGACAGCTACGATTTTGTCCAGGGCGAGCTGGTGTGGAACTTCGCGGATTTCCAGACCACCGAGGGCATCATGCGCGTAAACGGCAACAAAAAGGGTGTGTTCACCCGCACCCGCCAGCCCAAGACCGCCGCGTTCGTGTTTAAGCGGCGCTGGGAAGTGAAATGATCTAAGGAACCCCTGAACAAATCACGCCCTTCGGGCTTGGCACGCATCTTGCCGGCTGCGCCGTACCGCTGGCTTTGAGAAAATGCTCGTTGATACACACAGCAGCAACTGCGCTTTT
>CAZYAX010000164.1:0-4672 GCA_964646195.1 uncultured Faecalibacterium sp.
GCCTCAGCACGGTTCGCGGCATGGTTTTATTCCTGCCCGGCACCGCTTTCTTTAAAAGCCACATAAACTTCAAAAGCTGCCCTTATAGCATTTGCGTTTGCTACAAGGGCAGCTTTGTTTATGCTTTGGGCAAAACCGGCACCATGACCGAAAGCGAAAACTCCTGGTTCTCCGCCGTGAGCTGCACGGTGCCGCCATGCTGCTCCACACAGGTGCGGATGCTCCGCAGGCCGATGCCGTGGCTTGCATAATCCGTCTTTGTGGAGCGCGGCATGCCGTCCTTTAAAACGAGCGTTCCCCTATAAGGGTTCCGGAAGCGCACCATCCAGAAGCCCGGCTCGGACATACAGCTCACCCGCACGGTGCGCTCTCCTATCTCCCCCGCGCGGCGCACAGCCTCCACCGCATTGTCCAGCGCGTTGCCAAAGATCACGCACAGGTCAATGTCGCGCAGGGCCTCGCAGGGCGGGATGCGCATCTGCACCTCGATGGTGATTCCCTCCTGCTGGGCCGCCTCGGCCTTTTCTTGGAGGAGCGTGTTCAGGATGGGATTGTCCGCGTAGACCATCCTGCGGTACTGGTCCAGGGTACTTTCCACCTGGGAGAGCATCGTTTCGGCGTTTTCCGGGTCCTGCCGCAGCGCAGTGAGCTGGTGCTTCAGGTCGTGGCACATGCGCCGTATCTCCTGCTCGCTGGACTGGCGCTGCTGCAAATGCTCGTACTGCCGCTGGCGCAGCTGATCGATCTGCGTAACGCGCTGGAGCTCGCAGTGATCCGCCAGCGTATGCCGCACCACAAACGCGCACAGCACCGCCGTGACGTAACACGCCAGGTCGATGCTCCAGCTCCAGCCAAAGGGTTCGAACTGGCCGTTCAAAAAGTCCATCAAAAAGCAGGTATACAGCGCAAACACCAGCAAAAACAGCTCCAGCACCTTGACGCCGTCCTCCCGCACGTCCTCGGGCTTTGGGGTCACCAGCCAGACCAGCGCGATCTTGAGCGCCGCCACCAGCAGCTGGATCTCCAGCTGCGCCAGCACCTGCTGCGGTGGGAACAACGGCGTGAGCACATGGAAAAACACTTTGCGCCCCACATGCACCGCGATCACAAAGATCAGGCTCTCCACCAGCGACACCCGCGGCGGCAGGCAGAACGCACTGCGGTTCAGCATCCAGCACAGCATGGCCTCGGTCAAAACGATAAAAATATCGTGCCACACGGTGGACATGGCCTCGTTGTAACCGAAGCCCAGCCGGTAGACCGCGTACAGCGCCAGCAGGGCCAGCGTGGCCGCCCACTGCGCGGTAAGCTCCGGCCTCTTGTGGAAAAAGCGCCGCATAAATACCAGATACAGCAGAATATCCACCGCAAACCCAAGCGGGCGGTACAGCACCTCCATCATAGCTTGCCTCCCTGATAGGCGGTGAACCGCTGGAGCAGCTCCGCGCGCCGGTGGCGGCTGATGGGTACCGACGAGCCGTCCTTGAGGGTCAGCTCCATACCGATGCGCGCCACATACTGAAAATTGACCAGGAAGGAATTGTGGCACCGGAAAAACGAGGCCCCATCCAGCTGGGATTCCAGCGCGCGGATGCTGGTGTTCGCCGTGAGCGTCTCCTGCCGCAGGTGGACGGCCACCTGGTGGTTGGGCAGGGTCTCGGCGTAAAGCAGCTGCCCCGGCTCGATGCAATAGATGCCTTCCGCCCCCTTGACGCACAGCGTGTGCTGCATCGTCTCGGCCGCCGCCTCAAAGGGGGCCAGCATTTCCTGCAAAAACACATCCCGCCGCACAGGCTTGAGCAGGTAGCGCCACGCCCCCACCTCATAGCCGCGGATCGCATATTTTTCGTGATTGGTCATAAACACAATGCAGATGCCGCTGTCGCGCCGTCGCAGCTCCCGCGCCACCTCCAGCCCGTCCATCAGAGGCATCTCTATATCCAGAAAGGCAAAGTCTGCCGCCTTATCGTAATGCTCCAGCAGCTGCGCCCCGTCGCTGAACACGGCAATTTCCGCCTGCACCGGTATCATCCCGCACAGCTCCCGCACCAGCCCGACGACCGTCTCCCGGATGCCGGCATCGTCGTCGCAGACCAAAATCCGCAGTCTGTCCGCCATCGGATCCCTCCTCTCTGTACCCCCTTATTATACCGTTTTATCCAGCCTGCCGCAAGCGCCCTTTCGGCACGGAATGCAATTCAGGGTCAAAAAACGACCAAACAGGCAGAATCCGGTTTTCGCCTTTTTTGATCGTTAAAATAAAGGCAATAAAAGAGAGTAGGAGGATTTCTCTATGGCAAACAAGATTTCCCGCCGCGACTTCCTGCACAGTGCAGGCCTGTTCGCCGGCACCACCGCTGCTGCTGCCGCCCTGTCTGGCTGTTCCAGCGCCGCTTCTTCTTCGGTTGCTGCTTCGTCCGCAGCTGCCGCCCCCACCGCCGAGCCTGCCCCGGCCGCCCCTTCCGTGGACATGAGCGCCTTTGTCGAGCCGCCCGTCCCGGAGACGGTCGATGCACCCGCCACCACCGAGTATGAGTGCGATGTCCTGGTCATCGGCGGCGGCTTCGCCGGCTTGAACGCTGCCGTGGCCGCCAAGGAGGCCGGCCAGTCAGTCGTGCTGATCGACAAGGGCCGCCCCGGCTATTCCGGCCTTGCCCCGTGGCCCAGTTCCTTCCGCTGGTTTGACCCCGAAATGGGCGACGACCCGGACGTGTACCGCACCTGCATCCAGCACGGCGGCGAGTACCTCGTCAATATGAACTGGTACAATGTGTGGATCAACGAGTCCAAGCAGACCTATGAGCGTTTGAACGATTGGGGCATCCTGACCCAGTTCCCGCGCGCTTCTGACGCCGGCGATTACTTCGACAAGAAGGATTACCAGGGCTACCTGGCCGATTTTTCCCAGTATGACCGCCGCACCAAGTGGATCAAGGTGCTGAACGACCATGAGATCCCCTATGTGGAGCACACCATGGTCACCAACGTTATCGAGCAGGACGGCCACGTTGTGGGCGCCGTGGGCTTCCACGTCCCCAGCGGAGCCATCATTACCTGCCACGCCAAAGCGGTCATCATGTGCATGGGCGGCGGCGCGTACAAGCCCACCGGCTTCCCCACCGGCGAGAACACCTTCGACGGCGAATACATCTGCTACAATCTGGGCCTGCCCATCGCCGGCAAGGAGTTCGACGATTTCCACATGACCCTCTCCTATGCGCCGGGCAACGTATTCCTGAACAACAACTGGACTTATCTGGAGAACATCTGGCTCTGCGGCGGCGATATTACGGCCGACACTGCCATCAACTATGCCACCAGCAAGTCCAAGGTCATGGTGCTGGACCGTGTAACCAAAGCGGTCACCGGCCTGGGCCTGAACGACGGCAGCAGCGTGGAGGATATGTCCACCCAAGACATCACCCGCCGCGGCGGCTCCACCTCCGAGAACCCCGCCGAGATCCGCACCGGCAAGAACAACGACACCATGTTCAAGGGCGATATCTACGGCGCAGCCGTGGGTATGTGCGCCCACCTGAGCTCCGGCGTGTTCTGCGGCCTGGACGACCTGGTGGGTTACACCGGCATCCCCGGCCTGTATGTTGCGGGCGACGGCATGAACGCCAGCTCCCCCACCGGCGCGGCGTATCCCACCGGCGTGGGCTTCACCTCCAGTTTTATTTCCACCCAGGGCTACCACGCCGGCCAGGCTGCCGCCGAGTATGCCGCCACCGTGGAGCTGGAGCACATCTCCAGCGAAAATCTCCAGACCGTGACCGAGGAGATCAACGCCCCGCTGAACGTGGAGAAGGGCTTTGACGCCAACTGGGCCCGCGATCAGCTGCAATCCATCATGTCGCCCTACTGGGTCACCATCGTAAAGACCAGGGAATCCCTCACCTCCACCCTTGGCCAGGTCGAGCTGCTGCGCGACCAGGTTCTACCCAAGCTGAAGGCGTATTCCTCCCACGACCTGCGGCTTTGCCACGAGGTCAGGCACAAGGTGCTGAGCGCCGAGCTGAAGCTGCGCGCCGGCCTGGCCCGCGAGGAGACCCGCGGCCTGAACTACCGCGCCGACTTCCCCTGCCGTGACGACAAGAATTTCCTGTGCTATATCACCCTGACCAAGGGCGCGGATGGCAAGCCGGTCGTCGCCAAGGTGCCCGTAAAGGACGAGTGGAAGGGCGACCTTTCTGCAGATTACACCGAGCGCTACACCTACTTCTTCCCCGGCGAGCGCGACGCACTGGGCCTGCCTCCGGAGGAGAACGCCGGCGGCTGGGGCAAGTAACCGGTACGGAAAAGAAAGGAGAATCTTACAATGAGTGTACAGCGTTATAATATCAACAACTGCATCGGCTGCCAGATGTGCGTCAACATCTGCCCGATGGATGTGTTCCGCTTCAATCCCGAGGCGAAAAAGTCGGTGATTGCCTACCCCGAAAACTGCCAGAGCTGCGGCCAGTGCTTTGTAAACTGCCCCGGCCATGCCCTGACCATCAGCAACGATATGTACGGCTACGCCATGACCGCATACCGTGCTTCCACCTCTGTGAACCTGAATAAGACGGTCCAGCCGGTGGTTGAGAAGTAAATCCGCTTCAAACGTTTATCCATCCAGTCAAGGCCAACAGCCGCGTACAGGTGAATCTGCCTGCACGCGGCTGTTGGC
>CAZYAX010000165.1:0-436 GCA_964646195.1 uncultured Faecalibacterium sp.
GAGAAGCATCTGGAGATCGGTGAAAAGATCCCCAACGAGTTTGAACTGGCTCAGCAGCTCAACGTGGGCCGGGGTACGGTGCGCGAGGCTATCAAGCTGCTGGTGGCCCGCAATGTGCTGGAGATCCAGCGGGGCCGGGGCACCTATATCGCCAACAACACTGGATGGATCGACGACCCCTTCGGCTTTGCCTATATGGAGGATCAGGAGCGGCTGATGTGCGAGCTGTACCAGATCCGCATCGCCATAGAGCCTTGGATCGCCGAGCTGGCGGCCAAAAACGCCACGCCGGAAAACATCCAGGAGCTGCGCCACTATCAAAAAGAGGTGGAGCGGCTCATCCACGAGGGCAAGAACCACCTGCCGATGGATCAAAAATTCCACAACAGCATCGCTGCGTGCAGCCAGAACCGTGTGTTGCCCATGCTGGGCTCCA
>CAZYAX010000165.1:446-4669 GCA_964646195.1 uncultured Faecalibacterium sp.
CTCCACCACTATATACAGTGTGCATCTGTTCGGCACCATGAACCGCCGCACGCTGGGGCAGGAGACGATCGACACCCACTGCAAGATCGCGGACGCTATCGAGGCGCACGACCCTGCGGCGGCCCGCTGCGCCATGGTAGAGCACCTGCATGTGAACTGGCTCAGCCTGCCGGTACTGCAAAAAAACATCCCGGACTTCGGCGCCGGTCAAACATTTTAACAGTTTAACCCCAATGCCCGGCACGGTAGGTGCCGGGCTTCACTATTTATGGGCAGATTGCATAGTTCTAGAGCAATTCTCAAAATAAGCAATAACCGGCACAACAAAACCAGTCGGCACAATCGTCAGCAGAGGCACAACTGAGTGCAAAACGAATCCGTAGTTTCCTTATCACCACGCTTCTATTCTACCACATTTGACGCTTTATTGCCATTTCGGAGAATTGTTCTAAAATAAAATGCTGTGCAATTCGACAAAAGCATAAAAGGGCTTGACAAGACGTGAAAAGCATAGTATAGTTATAAGAGATAAGACGTCACACGTCATTTGCCGGATAATAAGCAAAGGAGAAGGGATTATGCACGTCGAAACAGTAAAGCTCCGTTGGCTCAACGATGCCTGCTATGAGTTCAAGCTGCCAAACGGCAAGGGAATCCTGGTAGACACGTACATGGACGCCAGCCCCCTATAAGTCGCTGGGCAGCGGGGACATCGTGGCGGCGGACTACATTCTCATCTCGCACACGCATTTTAACCACGTCTTGGACCTTGCCAAGGTCTCGCAGCGGTTTGATTCGCAGATTTTTGCCGGGCAGGTCTCCAGCCTGTCCAACGTGGTGGCCTACGCCCAGGCCAAGAGTTCCTCCAAGTACCCTGAGGAGTTCGGCAAGGGCTGCATCGACGGCGTCATCGCACCTGAAGTGGCCAATAATGCCTCCGTGGGCGGCGCACTCATCCCGTTCATCTCGCTGGGCATCCCCGGCGACGGCTCCACCGCCATCCTGCTGGGCGCGCTCACCGTGCAGGGCGTGGTCACCGGCCCGCTGATGATCCGCAACTACCCTACTGTCGTATACATGATCTACCTCAGCTGCATCATCACGGCCATCCTGGTGCTTCTGTTCCAGATCGTTGGCATGCCCATTTTCCCAAGCATGCTCAAGATCCCCTACCACTACCTGTATCCCGCCATCATCGTGCTGATCTTCCTCGGCGCGTATGTCAGCACCGGCAACCTGTTTGCCATCATCATATGCCTGGTGCTGATGGCTGTGGGCCTGTTCATGTCCTGGGCCGACCTGCCCACCACGCCGTTCATCCTGGCCTTCGTGCTGGGCGAGCTGCTGGAGACAAACTTCCGCCGCGCCATGAGCAACCCCAAGATGGGCTGGACTGCGTTTTTCACCCGCCCGGTGTCCTGCATCTTTATCCTGATCGCCGTGTTCAGCGTGGTGTGGACGTTTATAGGCCCCAAGGTCAAGGCCAAGATGGCTGCCAAGAAAGCAAGCTGACAGGTTTGCGGCCAAAGAAGGAGGAAGTTTATCATGTTTGAACTCACCAGTCAAAAAATGCGCACCCTCGCCCCGGAGCTGGACCCCCTGCGCCTGGGCACCGGCTGGAAGCCGGAGGATCTGGCCAAGCCCCAGATCATCGTCGAAAGCACCTTCGGCGACAGCCACCCTGGCAGCGGCCATCTGGATAAGCTGGTGGAGGCGGCCTGCCGCGGCATCGCAGACGCAGGCGGCCACGGCGCGCGCTACTTCTGCACCGACATCTGCGACGGCGAGAGCCAGGGCACCGACGGCATCAATTTCAGCCTCGCCAGCCGCGAGATGATCGCCAACATGATCGAGATCCACGCCAACGCCACGCCGTTCGACGGCGGCGTGTTCATGGCGAGCTGCGATAAGGGCATGCCCGCCAACCTCATCGGCATGGCCCGCGTCAACGTGCCAAGCGTGGTGGTCACGGGCGGCACCATGAGCGCCGGCCCCGACCTGCTCACGCTGGAGCAGCTGGGCATGTACAGCGCCAAGTACGAGCGCGGCGAGATCGACGAGGCCAAGCTGAACTGGGCCAAGCAGAACGCCTGCCCCAGCTGCGGCGCGTGCAGCTTTATCGGCACGGCGTCCACCATGCAGATCATGGCCGAGGCCCTGGGCCTGGCGCTGCCGGGCAGCGCGCTGCTGCCCGCCACCAGCCCCGACCTGCTGGACTACGCCTACCGCGCGGGCCGGCAGTCCGTGGAGCTGGCCTGCAAGGGCCTCAAGCCCAGCGACATCGTCACGATGGACAGCTTTGAGAACGCGATTTTAGTCCATGCGGCTATTTCCGGCAGCACCAACTGCCTGCTGCACCTGCCCGCCATCGCCCACGAGTACGGTATCGAGATCGACGGCGACACCTTCGACCGCCTGCACCGCGGCGCGCATTACCTGCTGGATGTGCGCCCGGCCGGCCGCTGGCCCGCGGAATTCTTCTACTATGCCGGCGGCGTGCCCGCCATCATGGAGGAAATCAAGGGCTGCCTGCATCTGGACGCCATGACCGTGACCGGCAAGACGCTGGGCGAGAACCTGGCCGAGCTCAAGGCGGGCGGCTTCTACGAGCGCTGCCAGAAGTGGCTGGACGAGGCGAACCGCAAGTACGGCATCCATGTGACGCGGGAGGACATTATCCGCCCCTACGACAAGGCCATCGGCACCGACGGCAGCATCGCCGTCCTCAAAGGCAACCTGGCCCCGCAGGGCGCTGTGATCAAGCACACCGCCTGCCCCAAGGAGATGTTCAAGGCCGTGCTCAACGCCCGCCCCTTTGACAGCGAGGAAGAATGCCTGGACGCCGTGCTGCACCACAAGGTGCAAAAGGGCGACGCCGTGTTCATCCGCTACGAGGGCCCGCAGGGCAGCGGTATGCCCGAGATGTTCTACACCTCCGAGGCCATCAGCTCGGACAAGGAGCTGGGCCGTGCCATCGCTCTGATCACGGACGGCCGCTTCTCCGGCGCGTCCACCGGGCCGGTGATCGGCCATTGCAGCCCTGAGGCGCAGGCCGGCGGCCCCATCGCATTGGTGGAGGAGGGCGACCTCATCGAGATCGACGTGCCCGGTCGCGTACTGGCCATCGTGGGCGTAAAGGGCCAGCGCAAGACCCCCGAGGAGATGGACGCCATCCTCGCCGCACGCCGCGCCGCCTGGAAGCCCAAGCCCCGCAAGTATAAGTCCGGCACGCTGCGCCTGTTCAGCGAACACGCTGCCTCCCCCATGAAAGGCGCTTACCTTACCTTCGGCGAGGAGGAGTAAGCCGCTCCTCCCCGTTTGAACCTGGCGCGTTTGCCGCGCGCATAGAACCAGCCCCTGCGCATCCTCCTATGCGCAGGGGCTTTGGCATTAAAGCGGAACAGAATTTTATTTGTCAGGTAAGCGGGGCCGCTCGCGCCGCAGCCCTGCCAGAATTGTTTCTGGAAAAATCAGGTGAACCAAAAAACAGCCCGCAGGCCGGTATAAGGCCTGCGGGCTGTTTGCACAAAATATTCCAGAGGGAAGAAGGGGCTGTCTCTCCGGGAACGCGGTCTTCTTTGGAAACCGCCTTACTCCTCGATGACTTCGACCTTCTTCATCTTGACGGGGGTGGTGGGCTTATCGTTCCAGTCGGTGCGCACGGCGGCGATCCGGTCCACGACCTCCATGCCGGCGGTCACATGGCCGAACGCCGCATATTGGCCGTCCAGATGAGGCGCGTCCTTGTGCATGATAAAGAACTGGCTGCCGGCGCTGTTGGGGCTCATGGAACGGGCCATGCTGATCACGCCGCGGATGTGCTTGATGGGGTTGGCTACGCCGTTGGAGGCGAACTCGCCCTTGATGCTCCAGCCCGGGCCGCCGGTGCCGTTGCCGATGGGGCAGCCGCCCTGGATCATAAACCCGGGAATGACGCGGTGGAAGGTAAGGCCGTCGTAAAAGCCCTGCTTCACCAGCTTGAGGAAGTTTTCGCAGGTGATGGGGGCAGCAGCGCTGTCCAGCTCGATGTCGATGATGCCGCCGTCTTCCATAGTGATACGAACCATAACTGATCAAATACTCCTTTTTTCTCGGCCCTCCGGGAAGGAGGGCAAAAATAAATCTTGCAGAAGCAATCATCCATAGTATACCATAAGATCCGCCGTTGGCAACCGCAGAAGGCGGGACTTTTTGTAAATTTTGCAGCGCTTGGCGGCATAGGA
>CAZYAX010000166.1:0-4629 GCA_964646195.1 uncultured Faecalibacterium sp.
TCACCTTTGAACTGCTGCCCAAGAAGGAAGTTGCCAAGCTGGAGCTGGAGATGGAAAAGCTGGACAAGTACCTGGGCGGCGTGAAGAACATGAAGACCCTGCCCAAGGCGATTTTTATCGTTGACCCCCACAAGGAGCGCATCGCCGTCTCCGAGGCCCGCAAGCTGCACATCCCCATCGTTGCGATCGTTGATACCAACTGCAACCCGGACGAGATCGATTGGGTCATCCCCGGCAACGACGATGCCATCCGTGCCGTTAAGCTGATCGCCGGCGCTATGGCCGACGCCGTGCTGGAGGGCAAGCAGGGCAACCAGGAGGCCGCTCCTGTTGAGGAAGCCGCCAACGCCTGAGCTTTGGCATCGAACACACGCGAAAACGAGTAAGGGAGAGTACAAAAATGGCTATTTCTGCAAAAGACGTTATGGAACTGCGCAAGCAGACCGACTGCGGCATGATGGAGTGCAAGAAGGCGCTGACCGAGGCTGAGGGCGATTTTGCCAAGGCGGTGGAGATCCTGCGCGAGCGCGGCCTGGCCACTGCCGCCAAGAAGGCGGGCCGTGTGGCCGCCGAGGGCATGGTGTACGCCGATTACTGCCCCGTATGTAAGGTGGGCGTTGTGATCGAGGTCAACGCCGAGACGGACTTCGTGGCCAAGAACGACAAGTTTGTTGCGTTCGTGAAGAACGCGGCCAAGGTCGTTATGCAGGAGAACCCGGCAGACGTCGAGGCTCTGATGAACAGCAAGATGGGCGACGGCACCGTGGACGACGCGCTCAAGCAGCTGATCCTCGTGATCAAGGAGAACATCAAGGTGCGCCGCTTCGTCCGTTATGAGGGCCCCTGCGCAGCTTATGTGCACGGCGGTGGCACCCACGCGGTGCTGGTCAACTTTGACACGGCCGACGAGACCGCAGCCAAGGCGGAGTTTGCCGCCTACGGCAAGGATATCGCCATGCAAATCGCGGCTTCCAACCCGAGCTATGTCGATCAGGCCAGCGTCCCGGCTGAGGTGGTCGCGAAGGAGAAGGAGATCATGCTGGTGCAGATGTCCAACGATCCCAAGACCGCAAACAAGCCCGACGCCGTGAAGGCCAAGATGATCGAGGGCAAGATCAAGAAGTTCTACAAGGAGAACTGTCTGGTCGAGCAGGAGTTTGTGAAGGACAGCAACCTGACCGTTGGCCAGTATACGGCCAAGGTGGCCAAGGAGCTGGGCGGCGAAATCAAGGTGGTCAAGTTCACCCGCTTTCAGAAGGGCGAGGGCCTGGAGAAGCGCAGCGACGACTTCGCGGCCGAAGTGGCAAGCATGGTGAAGTAAGCTGCCGGCAGCTTGCCAACGAATTTTTGGTTTATGAGGAGGGCAGTATGAGCATCCATCGGTGCTTGTACTGCCCTTCCTTTTTGTGTGGGAGAGGCCAAAATCAAATTATTTCTAAGAATTTCTAAAGGATTTTGCAGAAAGATAGTGAAAATTCTCTTATAATGCGGTAAAATAGAGGATAGAGAAAACGGCTCACAAGGAGTACATAAAATGCAAAAAAGTATAACGGTCGCAGTAGCCGGTACCGGTTATGTGGGCCTTTCGATTGCAGTACTGCTGGCGCAGCACCACACGGTCTATGCGGTGGACATCCTCCCGGAAAAGGTGGAGCTGCTCAACAGGCGGCAGTCGCCCATCCGGGATGACTACATCGAACGGTACCTTGCCGAAAAGGAGCTGGATCTTACCGCTACGCTGGATGCAGAAAAGGCGTACCGTAGCGCGGACATGGTGGTGGTGGCTGCACCCACCAATTACGATTCGGCAACGCAGCGCTTTGACACCTCCGCAGTAGAGCAAGTCGTTCGCCTGGTGACGCAGTGCAACCCGGACGCGGTGGTCGTGATCAAGTCCACCGTGCCGGTCGGGTACACGGCGGCCCTCCGCGAAAAGACCGGAAACAAAAAGATCCTGTTCAGCCCGGAGTTTTTGCGGGAGAGCAAGGCGCTTTACGATAACCTCTATCCCAGCCGTATCATCGTGGGAACGAATTTGGAGGATGAGCAGCTGACGGCGGCGGCCCGCACCTTTGCGGAGCTTTTGCAGGAGGGCGCGGCCAAGCCGGACATCGATACCCTCATCATGGGCACCACGGAAGCGGAGGCGGTCAAGCTGTTTGCCAACACCTACCTTGCGCTGCGCGTGTCCTATTTTAATGAGCTGGATACCTACGCCGAGATGAAGGGGCTGGATACCCGCGCGATCATTGAGGGCGTCTGCCTGGATCCCCGGATCGGGGCTCATTACAATAATCCATCCTTTGGGTACGGAGGGTATTGCCTGCCCAAGGATACCAAGCAACTGCTGGCAAACTACCAGGACGTGCCGGAAAACCTGATTCAGGCGATCGTGGAGAGCAACCGCACCCGCAAGGATTTTATCGCGGACCGCATTTTGCGCCGCGCAGGGTATTACGGCTACGGGGATCATAACCGCTATGACCGCGCTATGGAAAGGCCGGTGACAATCGGCGTCTACCGGCTCACAATGAAAAGCGACTCCGACAATTTCCGCCAGAGCTCCATCCAAGGAGTGATGAAGCGCATCAAGGCAAAGGGCGCGGCCGTGATCATCTATGAGCCGGCGCTGGAGGAGGGCAGCACCTTCTTTGGCAGCCGCGTGGTGAACGATTTGGAGGAATTTAAGCGGAAGAGCGACGCGATCCTTGCAAACCGTTACGACAGCTGCCTGGACGACGTGCAGGCTAAGGTGTACACGCGGGATATTTTCCGAAGGGATTAGAACAGAGATGAACAGTAACTGGTTTAAGCTGGTGATGAGGGCGACGGGCGTCCGCTACGGAAAAGGGCTTTGCCTGAAGGGGATTCCGGTCGTTTTTAACGCTAAGGGTGCGGAGCTGTCGATCGGAGACGATTGCATCATAAAAAGTTCCTTCCTTTCCAATCTGGTGGGGCTGTATTCCCGCACGATCATAGTGACGCGGGCGCCGGGGGCGAAAATCGTTATTGGAGATCACGTCGGCATTTCGGGCGCGACGATCTATGCCCGGAAGGAGATCCGCATCGGGGAAAATACCAATATCGGCGGCAATGTGAAAATTTTGGACAATGACTTTCATCCGGTGGAGATCGAAGCAAGGCTTGCGGATGACAAGGAAAAAATCGGGACAAAGCCGGTTTCGATCGGAAAAAACTGCTTTATCGGGTGCAACAGCATTATCCTCAAGGGTACAGAGCTGGGAGATGGCTGTGTGGTCGGGGCAGGCGCCGTGGTGTGCGGAAAATTTGACGCAAACACGGTGATTGCAGGAAACCCGGCAAGAGAAATTAGGAAAATCAAACAGTAAGGACTGCAAGCAGATGGACAAAAAAAGACTGCTGATTTTTGCGCATTATTATTATCCTGACGTAGCCTCGACCGGCCAGCTTTTGAAGGAGCAGGCGGAGGGAATGCTAGATGAATTTGACGTGACCGTCATTTGCACCGTGCCCTCCTACGGCGGGGAGATCGAAGAAGAATATAAGACGCAGAAGTTCTATTTTGAAACGATCAACGGCGTAAAAGTGGTCAGGATCCGCGTGCCGGAGTTTACCAAGGCCAGCAAAATGTCGCGCATCCGCAACATTGCAGCGTATTTCTTTGGCGCGCTGAGCGCGGCGCGCAAGGTGGGAGAGCAGGACTATGTGCTCGCGATCTCCCAGCCGCCGATCCTGGGAGGTCTGCTGGGCGTTTATGGCAAAATGGCAAAGCGCGCCAAGATGATCTACTGCATTCAGGATTTCAACCCGGAGCAGATCGTGGCGGTAGGGTACTTCAAGACACGCTGGGTCCTGAATCTGATGCTCAAGCTGGATAAATTCAGCTGTAAACGCTCGGACTTGGTGATCACCGTGGGGCGCGACCTTGTGGAAACGCTGGAAAAACGCTTTGACGGCGAAGCCGTGCCGAACCATGTAATGATCAACAACTGGATCGACGAGCAGGAGGTATACCCGCTGCCCGCCGACAACGAAAAGGTTGTGTCCTTCCGAAAGAGATATGGGCTGGAAAACAAATTTGTCATTATGTATTCGGGCAACATCGGCTTGTATTATGACCTGGAGAAGCTGATGACCGTGATCGAGAAATTCAAGCCGGGCACTAAAACGCCGGACGGCCGGGAGGTCGCATTTGTGTTTGTGGGCGGCGGCGCGGTTTTGGACGATTTGCGCATCTATATGAAAGAGCACACCATGTGCAATGTGAAATTTATCCCCTACCAGGACAAGGAAAACCTCAATTACAGCCTGAATGCGGCGGACGTGCACTGGTGCGTGAACGCGAAGGGGATCAAGGGCACCAGTTGCCCCAGTAAATGGTACGGCATTGCCAGCGCGGCAAAGCCGATCCTGGGCGTGCTGGAGCAGGGAGCGGAGATCCGGATGCTGATCGAGGAGATCGGCTGCGGCTTGGTATGCGAGCCGGAGGAGTACGACGAGCTGGAGCGGAACATCCAGTGGTTTATTGATCACGCCGGCAGCGAGGAGCTGCAAAAAATGGGCAGCCGCGGCAGGGCGTATTTGGAAAAAAATTTGACGAAGGATGTAAGCATCAAGAAATATATTGAGGCGATTAAGACGTTGTAA
>CAZYAX010000167.1:0-4622 GCA_964646195.1 uncultured Faecalibacterium sp.
TTCCTTAGGTTTTTAAGACGGTTCCCCGCCAAGGGCGGGGAACCGTTTTTGCCGGAAAGATTTGATGTGGTTCTGATGCAGGAACAGGCCCTGCCCAGCGCCTTTGCCGTCGTTACTTGCGCAGGCGCTTGTCGCTTTTATTGGTCCACCAGGTGCCCACGGTCTGGAAGGCCTGCACCAGAAGGATCAGCAGCACCACGGCCACAATCATCACGCCGCCCTGGTAGCGGTAGTAGCCATACGAGATGGCAATCTTGCCCAGACCGCCGCCGCCGATGACGCCGGACATGGCCGAGTAGCCCAAAATGGTGGTGAGGGCGGTGGTCATGCTGGAGATGAGGCTGGGCAGGCTTTCGGGCAGCATCACCTTGACGATGATCTGCAACGGCGTCGCGCCCATGCTCTGGGCGGCCTCGATGACGCCGCCATCCAGCTCACGCAGGCTGGTCTCCACAAGGCGCGCCACAAACGGGAACGCGGCGATCACCAGCGGCACGATGGTGGCCTTGGTGCCAACGGTGGTGCCGATGATCAGGCGGGAAAGCGGGAACACGCAGATCATCAGGATCAAAAACGGCACACTGCGCAGGATGTTGATGACAAAGTTGATCACCTGCATCAGCCACGCGGGCAGAGGCAGCACGCCGTCCTTGTCTCCTGCTACGAGCAGAACGCCCAGCGGCAGGCCCAGCACCAGCGCAAACGCGGTGGAAAACAGGGTGACGTAAAAGGTCTCCCACACGGCAAAGGCATAATCCGCAACATTCATAAGCCGGTCACCTCCTCCACGGTCACGCCCGGCTGGGCGCGCATATAGGCCGCAGCCTTGCGGGCGGCGTCCACCTCACGCGGAAGCCGCAGCAGCATACTGCCGTAGCACTGCCCGCGCAGATCGCGGGTGTCGGCGCTGAGCACGCTGACTAAAATGCCGGTCTCGGCGGCCAGGCTGGCCACCAGAGGCTTTGCCGTGGACGAGCCGTTGAATACCAGGCGGATCACATGGTCGTCCGGCGCAAAGCTGGCCAGCCCCTGAGCGGTCGCGCCGCCGTTGGGGGCCACCAGCCGGCGGGCAGCGGCGGTCTTGGGGTTGGCGAAGATCTCCTTCACCGCGCCCTGCTCCACCACAACGCCGCCGTCCAAAATGGCGACCGTGTCGCAGATGGCCTCCACCACGCTCATCTGGTGGGTGATGACCACCACGGTGATGCCCAGCTTGCGGTTTATGTCCTTGATCAGCGTGAGGATGGACTGGGTGGTGTTGGGATCCAGCGCGCTGGTGGCCTCGTCGCACAGCAGAACCTTGGGCTGGGTGGCCAGCGCGCGGGCGATGGCCACGCGCTGCTTCTGCCCGCCCGAAAGCTGGGCCGGATAGGCGTTGGCCTTATCGGGCAGGCCCACCAGCTCCAGCAGCTCGTGGGCGCGCTTTTCCGCGCCGGCCCTTTTTACGCCCGCAAGCTCCATGGGGAAGCAGACGTTTTTGAGGCAGGTGCGCTGCATGAGCAGGTTGAACTGCTGGAAGATCATGGTGATCTCCCGGCGGCGCTGGCGCAGCGCAGCCGGCGAAAGCGTCTCCATCGCGGTTCCGTCGATGACCACCGAACCCTCGGTAGGCCGCTCGAGCATATTGATGCAGCGCACCAGCGTGGATTTGCCCGCGCCGGACATGCCGATGATGCCGTACACCGACCCGTCCGGGATGGTGAGGCTGATATCCTTCAGCGCCTCCACCGGGCCGTCCTTCATCTGGAAGGTTTTTGTCAAATGTTTGATCTCGATCACGGAAAAGCTCCTGTTCTGCAAAAAGGATGGGGCCCGGGCCGCGCGTGCCAAAGCCCTGGCACATCGTGGAACGGCTGCCGGGCCGCCGGCGCACGCCAAGGCGCTGGCGCGCCGGTCACAGACCCGCAGGTACATACTTTAAAATAAGATTCGATCGATGGCAGCGCAGGCCGTTAGCCGAGGATGGCATCCAGGCTGGTCTGCTTGCCGCCGTAGACGCCCATGGGCTCCACATGAATGCCCGCCACGGTGACGAGGTGAGTGCCCTTTTCGGCGTTGAAGTCGTCCAGGTACGGCTGATGCTGGAAGTAGTTGGTGTCCACCTGGCCGTCCTCCACGACGGTGTTGGGGATGACATAGTCGTCAAACTCCTGGATGTCCAGCGTGATGCCCTTGGCCTCGAGGATGGGCTTGCACACTTCCAGAACCTCGCAGTGTGGGGCGGGGGTGGCGGCGCAGCTGATGGTCTGGCCGTTCAGTGCGTCGTAGTCCACGGTAGGGTCGTAGCCGTCGGTGGGGTTTTCCACCACGGAGACCACCGCGCCGCCGTAGGTTTCCTCCATGTAGTCCTTCACCTGCTGGCTTTGCAGGGCGGCTACCAGGGCCTTGACCAGCGGGTTGTCCTCGTTGCCCTCCTTGCACACCAGCACGTTGACGTAGGCGGAGGAGCTATCCTCCATGGCCAGCGCGTCGGTCATGGGGTCCAGCCCGGCGGGGATGGCGTAGTTGGAGTTGATCACGGCGTAGTCCTCGTCCTGGAGCACATTGGGTACCTGGGCGGCCTCTACCTCGTCGATGGTGACGTTGTGGGGGTTTTCGGCGATGTCGTTCTTGGTGGCAGTGATGCCGGCGCCCTCCTTCAGGGTGAAGAAGCCGGTTTTTTCCAGCAGCTGGAGCGCGCGGGCCTCGTTGGTGGTGTCGTTGGGCACGGCGACGTTAAACTTCTGGGCGGAGGCTGCGGAGCTGGCAGAGCTGCCGCCGCAGGCGGTCAGGGAGACAGTGGCGGCAGCCGCGGCGGCTGCACCGGAAACTTTCAGAAAATCACGACGGGTAAGCATAGTTTATTCCCTCTTTCATCAAAATTAAAGAATGATAACCAATGGGTTGGAAAACGGTACGGAAATAAAAACTCCCGTCCGTGCCGGGCGCGCTGCCCTGCAAGGACGGGAGTGTGATCTACTTCCGTGGTACCACCTTGTTTTACCGCACCCTCACGGGTACGGCCTCGCTACTGCGGCGTTTTCGCTTTTGCAAAACCGCTTACAGCCGGACGCGGTAACGGGCGCACCCGTCGCCGGCTTAGGACTCTTGCCCTTCGCCTGCGCAGCTCCGAGACCATTTTCGACCCCCTGTTCCCTGCCCGTTTCCACCGCCGGGGCTCTCTGGATGGGTCAATGCGAAAGCCTACTCTTCTCTTCACAGCCAATTTAGTGATATTGAGTGAATTATATGCGAATCGAGGCGATTTGTCAACAGGCAAAACGAAGTTTTTTAGTGGGAAACGGAAATCTTTTTTGTGCGGCCGGTGCGCCATGGACCCGGACTATGTGAAGGAGGCCTTTGTGCGGGAAAGCTGCCGCTTTTCTTGCGCCGCCGGTTGTTTTTTCTCATGCTTTTTGCTTTTTTTGCTTTTGGCCTTGGGATCTTCCGTTTGGAACCGTCTGCCTGTCGGGAACCGGCCGCAGGGAAAAACCGCCTCCGGGCCGCTCAGGCGATCAGCCCCGCCACATACTCTGCAATCTCCTTGGCACTGTCCAGGTTGCGGTAGGCGCGCTGGGCGGCGCGGATGGAGCGGTAGCGCTTGCAGCCGTCGGCGGTGAGCAGGCGCAAAAGGCCGGGCAGATCCTCGGGCTGGCTGCACAGCACACCCAGGTCGTGGTTGGCCATCATGGGCGGGTTGTCGCGCTCCTGGCCGGGCAGCGCGCCCGTGATGATCAGCGGCAGGTTCATCACCACGCCCTCCATCAGGGAGTTGGGGCTGCCGCGGGCGATGAGCACGTCGTTGGCGGCCATCACCTGCTCCACCGCGGTCACAAAGCCTAAAATTTGCAGCCGGCCCTCGTACCGGGGCAGAAAAGCCTCGGCCAGCGTCTCGCGCAGCCTTTCGTTGCGGCCACAGATCACAGTGAGGGAAGCGCCGGTCTGCTCCATCAGCACCTCGGTGTAGCGCTTGAGGTTGCCGCTGCCCTCGCCGCCGCTCATCAACAGGCAGCGCAGCGGGCGGGAGCCGTCGTAGTCCGCCGTGGGAGCCACGCGGGCCATATCGGTGAAGCGCTTGCGGGTGGGAAAGCCCATCCGCACCAGCTTTCCGGCGGGCATCCCGTTGCGCAGGGAGCACTCATAGGCCTCCAAGGTGGGGCAGATGGTGCGGTACGCGCCCGGCTCGCACCATGTCTGATGGATGTTGATGATATCCGCCTGCAACACCACCAGCGGGATGCTCCGCCCGGCCTGCTCCAGCAGGTGCAGGATGGAGCCGTTGAACAGCGAGTGGACGCTGAGGATCAGGTCCGGGCCGAACTCATCCAGAAGCTGCGAAAAGCGGCGGAGGCTGGCCGTGGCCACCACGCCCTCGGGCACGGCGGCGGTGCGGTTGGAAAGATTGTAGGACGCCTCCCATACATGGCGGGCGTACCGTGTCATGGGGCCGTACATTTTGGACATCTGGAGCCCCAGGTCGCCCATGAGCTCAAAGCCGTCCTGCACGCGCACGTCCAGGCCGGGGATGAGGGCAAACTGCTCCATCAGCGCGTCCGAGATGGATTTATGGCCGTGGCCGGTATAGGTAGATGTGATGAGTAGAATCTTTTTCATAGTGAGCTCCTTTTCCGTATGAGAGGGGG
>CAZYAX010000168.1:0-4577 GCA_964646195.1 uncultured Faecalibacterium sp.
ATTTTGCAGAGCGCCTTTCCAGTATTTCATTTTCACCGGTTGACGATTTCTTTCTATCGCAACGACCACGCTTTTTCAGCGCAGCCCTTTACCAGCGGGAAACAAACTCCAACGTTTTCTCAAAGGAATCCAGCCGGGCTTGCCAGAAGGCTCTTGCGCACTACCCGGCCCAGCGGAAATTTTGCAAAACCAAAGCTGCTGTACGGCGCCTCTGTGCCGTGGAAGCTCCAGCTGCTGCCCGGCATGAGCGAAATGCCTTTATCCTTGGCAAAGCTCTGGCACACCGTACTCATCGGGGCCACCGCCACAACCGCGTTGACAAGCCCCGGCAGCAGGCCTCCCGCCGTCAGCCCACGGGAACAAAAGAGCGCCGCCAGCACCCTGGCCATCTCAAATTTCCCGTCGCTGCCGCCGAAGCAGACCAGCACCTTGCCGGGATATGCGTCCTTTTCCGGGCGGAATAGCTCCCCGTGAAAGCCGTCGGTTTTTACGCAGTAAACTTATTTTGGGTCATTCTTCCTGCCCCTCCGACGGTTTGATGGTCTTGACCCGCAGCGTGAAATACAAAATATGAGCGATCCATACGATGGTAAGCACCACGCGGCCCACCGGCACCTTATCCATACAGACAAAGCCAATGGCCATCAGGATCGTTACGGTCGTCATAATGCTGATTTTCGTCTTACGGGTCATGCCGCGGCCCTTTACAAAGCTTTCCAGGTGCTCTTTGTAAAGCCGTGTGGAACGGAACCAGTCGTTCAGGCGTTTGGAGCTCTTGGCAAAGCAGAACGCCGCTACCATCAAAAAAGGGGTGGTGGGCAGGATGGGCAGCACAACGCCAACGCTGCCCAGCGCCAAGCAGATACACCCAAGAAAAATGTACAGGATCTTCATAACTAAGCCTCTTTCCTTTTTGTTTTTTCTTTTCCGCTTTTATGCGGCCGTTTTCATCAGCTCATTCTCCCGTTTTCCACGGAGTAGGTTTTGTCGGCAATGCGCATGGTGGACAGCCGGTGCGACACCAGCACAATGGTCTTGCCGTTGCGCTCCTGCTGGAGGGAACGCAGGATCACAGCCTCGTTCAGGCTGTCCAGGTTGCTGGTGGGCTCATCCAGCAAAATAAACGGTGCATCGTGCAGAAAAGCCCGTGCCAGGCCGATGCGCTGCCGCTCTCCGCCGGAAAGTGTCTCGCCCAGCTCGCCCACCGGCGTGTCGTACCCCTGGGGCAGCGTGAGGATAAAGTCATGGATGGCGGCCTTTTTGCACGCGGCCACTATTTCCTCATGGGTCGCGTCCAGCTTGGCGATCCGGATGTTCTGCTCGATGCTGTCGTGGAACAGCTGGGTATCCTGTGTGACAAAGCTCTCGTTCTCCCGCAGGCTGGCTGTATTTACCGTTCGGATAGGCCGGCCGGAGAGCTCCACCTCGCCGCTGCCGGTATCCCAAAAGCGCATCAGCAGCTTGAGCAGCGTGGATTTTCCGCTGCCGCTGCGCCCCACAATGCCAATGATCCGATGGGCCGGGATCTCCAGTGAGAAATGCTCCAAAATCTTCTCCTCATCGTAGGCAAAGCTCACATCCCGACAGGCCGCACCGGCAAAATCGATGTCTGCACCGCCGGTCACCTCTTCTACCACCGGCTCCTCATCCAAAATGTCCAGCACCCGGTTGCCCGCAGCAAAGGTGTTTTGCAGGCTGGTGCCAAGGTTCGCCAGCGCCACCACCGGCCCAAAGGAGCTCATCATAGCCACGGTGGGCACGAGTATGCCGTCAAACCCCACCGCACCGCTGCGGAACAGTGCGGCAGAGGCAAACAGCATCCCCAGCGAGAGCAGCAGGATCGCCGCGCCCGTGACGGCCGTATTGGTGCCGGCCTCCGCCTTGAGCCGCTCCTCCTGCCCGGCCAGCACATCGGTGCGCCGGTTCATTTCCTCCAACCGGCGCTCGCCGCCGGCATACTGGATACTCTCCCGCACGCCGCGCAGCGAATCCAGAACAAAGGCATTCAGCTCGCCAAATTGGGCGCGGAATTCTTCGCCATAGCGGCGGCTGCGCCGTGCGGCCCATACCGGCACCGCCGCACCGATCAGCAGATAGCATGCCAGCGCATACAGCGCCAGCAAAGCATGATACCGGGCAAAAAAGCACACCATAAAGGCCGATACCAGCGCCGCAATGCAGATGGGCGAAATGGTGTGAGCGTAAAACACTTCCAGCAGCTCAATGTCCGAGGTGAGTACCGCGATCAGGTCGCCTTTATCGCGGCCTTCCAGCTTGGCCGGGGCCAGACGGCGCAGCGCGCCGAACACCTTATCCCGGATGAGCGCCAACAGCTTGAACGCGATAAAATGGTTGCACGCCTGCTCCGCATAGTGCAGCACGCCGCGCAGCACGGCCAGCACCGGCAGCACGGCGCAGATCGTTCCCAGCGCAGGGGCCGGCCCCAGCTCCAGCACTTCGGTGACCGCATATGCGCCCAGCACCGTAATGAAAATCGCGCACAGGAAGCCTGCCACGCCCATTGCGACGGCACACAGCATGACCGGGGCCAGCGGCTTTACCAGCCCGACCAGGCGGGCCATCACGGCAACGTTGCCGCGGGTCTGTTTTATTTGCCGTTCCATTATGCTCCCACCTTTCCAAACTGCTCCAGCGCCTGCTGGCTGTCCCAGAGCGTGCGGTATGGCCCGCCCTGTGCCAGCAGCTCCGCGTGGCTGCCGCTTTGCACCACGCTGCCGTGCTCCATCACATAGATGCGGTCGGCCGCCGTCACATTCGCCAGCCGGTGGGAGATTAAAATGACGGTCTTGCGTTTTGCCAGCGTATGGATTAGCGCCATAATATCGTTTTCGCTCTCCACGTCGATGTTAGAGGTCGCCTCATCGAAGATGTAGACCGGGCTGTCGTGCAGCAGGGCACGCGCCAGTGCCAGCCGCTGCCGCTGCCCGCCCGAAAGGTTGGCTGCGCCCTCGGCCAGAACGGTATCCAGCCCTTGCTCTGCGCGCAGGAAATCTGCCAGCTTTACCTGCTCCAGCGCGGCCCACAGCGCCTCCTCCCCTGCACCAGGCGCGGCCATTTGCAGGTTCTCCCGCACGGTGCCCTTAAACAAATGGCTGTTATGGCTCACCAGCGTCACATGCCGCATCAGGCTCGCCTCCCCGATTTGGGAGAGCTCTTTGCCGCCCAGCGTCACGCTGCCGGTATAGCCGGTGCTGCGGCCCATCAGGATGGATGCGACCGTGGATTTACCGCAGCCGCTTTCTCCCACCAGCGCAGTGAAGCTGCCCGCCGGGAAGCGCAGGCCGATGCCGTGCAGCGTCTCGGCCTCCGCCGTATAACCAAAGCGGAGATCGCTGCATACGATGCTGCAGGGGGCCGTCACCGCCTCGGGCCGGGGCCCGCCCTCCGGCAGGTCCAGCAGGCGGAATATCTTATCGCTGGCCGCCATGCCGTTCATTGCCACATGGAAGTAGGAGCCCAGCGCGCGCAGCGGCAGGAAAAAGTCCGCCGACAGCAAAATGATGCACAAACAACCCGAAAAGCCGATCCGTCCGGCGGCCAGCTCCTTGGCCGCCACAGCGATCCCCAGCGCTGCCCCGCCGTAGGCGATCACATCCATCACGATGATGGAATTGAGCTGCATTGTGAGCACCTTCATCGTCACCACACGGAAGTGTTCGGCCTCCCGGTTCATAGCCCGGTGGCGGTCCGCATCAGCCTGATAGATCTTTAAGGTCGTAAGGCCTTGCAAATTTTCCAGAAAGCTGTCGCCCAGCGCCGCGTACTGGCCCCAGTATTTTGCCAGCAGCCGCTTGGCAAACTTCTGTACCGCCACAATGGACACCGGGATCAGCGGCACGCAGATCATCAGGATGACCGCCGCCTTCAGGCTGATCGTGCTCAGCACAATAAACAGCGTGACCGGCGCCAGCATACTGTAAAAGAACTGCGGCAGGTACGCGCCAAAATAGGTTTCCAGCTGCTCCACGCCGTCGCCCGCCAGCTGCACCACCTCGGCGGTGGGTACACTTTGGGTATAGCTGCTGCCCAGACGCAGCAGCTTTTGGTAGATCTTTTCCCGCAGAGTGCGTTTGACCGACTTGGAGGCAAGATAGCTTGCCCGCGCGGCCTGCTTTGCACAGACGTACCGCACCACGATCGCCGCCAGCATCCATACAAAATAAAAGCCGCCTGTGCCGGTCAGCAGGCCGTGCAGAAAGCCCACGATCGAAAAGATCATCACGATATTGGCCAGAAGCGCGCACCATTGCAGCGCCACATTCCGGGCAATATACTTTTTTGAGTCGCTGACCATCCCGATCAGCCGCTTGTTGATCATCATACCTTTCTGTCTCTCCTTGGTTGATTTTGCTTTTGCGGTTAGTTATAAGCAACTAACATTATAGTCCGTTTCAAACCAAAAGTCAAGCATAACTAACCAACGATTTACGGCTTTCGCACGGCTATCCTGCACAGAGCCGCCCAGTGGCACATCCGCTGCCTGCGGAATAAACTGGAGGGAGCCCAAACAATCTTGTAAAGGAGAATGATTTTATGGCAAACGGTACTCTGCGCAT
>CAZYAX010000169.1:0-2923 GCA_964646195.1 uncultured Faecalibacterium sp.
TTAGCAGGCAAAACGCAATTTGGCACAGGAGACGCGCTTTTTATGGCGCGCCAGCCTACAAGCCTAAGCATCCGTAATAAACCGTTCTACCTGAAATAAAAATCCGAACCATTTTCCAAGCGGAAACAGGTTCGGATTTTTAGGATTGGTGGAGGCGATGGGAATCGAACCCATGTCCGAAAAGAGTTCAGCGCGAGTATCTCCGGGTGCAGGCAATCAACAGCATTCCCTCCGCGTCACGCCGGTTGCCAGGCTAACGCTTCAGTAGCTTCATGAGTTCATGACGGTCCGCAAAGCTTAAGTCCGTTCACGTGCTGTGTCTAAGGACGCCCCGGCCCCACACGACACAAGAGTGGGCGAGACGCGCAGCACTCAGGCTGCGAGCAACTGATAATTATTGTTGTCAGTTATTTTTTTGGAGGATTTTAGAGCAGTTCCCCCGCTGCTACCCGCTGCTCGGGCCTCGCTCTCCCCGTCGAAACCTTTACGCCCCCCTATCAATACACCGCTTGCGGTGTGCGGAGCAACGCCAGGTAAACAGGTCTGCAAGCCCGCTTGACCGGGCGCCGTTCAGTAGTAGCGCCCGTTGGATTTGACCGCGCGGTCGATCGCACGCTTCGCGTCGCGTTTGGCCGCATCGGCCCGCTTGTCATAGAGCTTTTTGCCCTTGCACAGCCCCAGCTCCACCTTGACGCGGCCGTGCTTAAAATAAAGGGCCAACGGCACCAGCGTGTAGCCCTGCAGCTTGCACTGCTGGCTCAAATGCCGGATCTCCTTTTTGTGTGCCAGAAGCCGCCGCTCGCGCAGCGGGTCCTGGTTGAAGATGTTGCCGTGGTCGTAGGGGGTGATGTGCATCCCCTTTACCAGCAGCTCGCCGCCTTCGATATCCACCCAGCTGTCCTTCAGCGTCACGCCGCCGGCCCGCAGGCTTTTCACCTCGGTGCCCTTGAGCTCGATGCCGGTCTCCAGCGCTTCGATGATAAAGTACTCATGGCGCGCTTCACGGTTGGTGGCAATGGTCCTGGTTGCCGGTTTTCCTTTGGTTGGCTCCATGCCGCGCGCCTCCTTTCCCCGCCTTGCGGCGTCGCTGTTTTATTATCATACCACGGTTTTTTTAAATTGCAAGCGTTTTTTGGCGGTTCGCGTGTTAAACTTGGATAACAGGCACAAGGCTCACAGCTCTCCGCGGCCCGAAAGCGCACGGTACAGTGTGGTCTCGTCGGTGTACTCCAGGCTCGCGCCCACAGGCAGGCCATAGGCCAGCCGGGTGGTCTTGATGCCCATCGGCTTAATGAGCTTTGCCAGGTACATAGCGGTGGCCTCGCCCTCTACGGTGGGGTTCATCGCCATGATGACCTCCTTCACCGTGCCGTCGCCCAGGCGGGCCAGCAGCTCCTTGACGCAAAGCTGATCCACGCCCACACCGTCCATCGGGCTGATGAGGCCGTGCAGCACATGATACAGGCCGTGGTATTCGCGAGTGCGCTCAAAGGCCTGCACGTCCTGTGGGTTTTCCACCACGCAGATGATCGTGCGGTCCCGCTTGGCGCCGGTGCAGATGGCGCACACATCGTTCTCGGTGTAGTCCTGGCAGATGCGGCAGCGGTGCAGCCGGGTGTGCGCGTTCTGGATCGCCTGCGCCAGACGGCTGGCATCCTCGTCCGACATATTCAGCACCTGGTATGCCATGCGGGTCGCGCCCTTGCGGCCGATGCCCGGAAATTTGCTGAATTCCTCAATCAGCTTTTCCAGCGGTGCAGCGTTATACCCCATGCAGACTCCCCCGCCTTACAGGCCCATGCCGGGGATATTCATGCCGCCGGTCAGCTTGCCCATTTCTTCATTCTCCGCATCGTCCACCAGCTTGACCGTGGCGTTGAACGCAGCGGCCACCAGATCCTCCAGCATCTCGATGTCGTCCGGGTCTACGGCCTCCGGCTTAATGGTCACGCCCAGCACCTCGTGCTTGCCGTTCATCCGCACGGTGACCAGCTCACCGGAGGCGCTGCCGGTGTACTCGGTTGCGTCCAGCTCGGCCTTCTTGGCCTTGATGTCGTCCTGCATCTTCTGGGCCTGGCGCATCAGCGCATTCATATCGGGGCGGCCATATCCTGCGGGCATTCTTGCTTTCATACTCGTAAGCTCCTTTTGTTTGTTTTATGGCACCGGCGCCATGCGTCGGAATGCTTTTATCTCTTTTCCCGGGCCGGCTTCTCGCTGTCCTGGATATGCACCTCCAGGCCCAGCCTTTCCAGCGAGCGCAGCGATTGCTCGGCGTCATCCTGTTCCGTCTTTTTCTGTGCCTTCGGCTCATAGGGGCCGATGGGCACCGCAATCCCGGAGATCTCCGCGATCAGCTTTTTGATCAGCCGCTGGCTGTCCTTATTCACCCGGATAAAATCCCGGAAGGTGCGCCCGCCGTCGATCAGCACCCGGGTGCCGTCAAAGTAGCCCTTGGAGTGCTTGAGGTAGCCGTACAGCATGGGGTCCACCTCTTGAAGCCGCTTGATCACCGCCGGCCACTGGGGATAAGGCTGGACGCCCGGCTGCGCCACTGTGCGCCTGCGGTTCAGGTTCGGGTCCGCCGCATAGGCCGGCTGCGGTGAGGCCGGCGGTTCTTGCTGTTCTGGTGAGAGCGCCGGCGTGAATGCCTGGGCAGCGCCCTGCTGTGCAGGGGCCGCCGCCGGCTGCAGCGGCTGGCTGTCCCATGGCAGCGGCTCCGTAGCCGAAACCGGACTGTCCGCCCCACGCATGGCCGGCTCCGTGGCCGAAACCGGACCGTCCTCCCCATGCATAGCCGGCTGGGCTGGCGCATCCTCCCAAGGTAAGGGTGCCTGCGCTGTAAGCGGAACCCCTTGGGACGGCGTAGCCTGGCCTATGCCCGCCTGCGGCGGAACATCGCCCCAGGGCAGGGTTGGTTCTG
>CAZYAX010000169.1:3023-4499 GCA_964646195.1 uncultured Faecalibacterium sp.
CGCAGATGCAAACGGCTGTGCCATCTGCGAAACCGCTGCCGGCGCAAACGGCTGCGCCGCCGGGCGGGATGCGCCCTGCGCGGCTGCCGGCGCGGCCACTGCCGTCGCCGCTTGCAGCGGGGGCTCGGCGAGGCTGAACAGCGCCAGCTCCAGCTCGATGCGCTGGTCGTTGCCGCGGGTCATGTGCTCCAGCGCGTTGCCCAGCGTGCGGATGGCACGGATGGCCTCGCTTTGGCTCATCTGCGCTGCCTTGGCAAGATAGAGCTTTTCTTCCTCCGGCGACACACCGGACAGCAGCGCCCGCCCGCCGGGCAGCGCCGCCAGCATCAGGCTGCGATAGTGGGCAATCAGCTCTTCCGAGAGGCGCTTCACGTCCACCGACTTCTGGCGCAGCCCGGCCAGCTCGGCCAAGGCTGTCACGCCATCCCGCGCCGCCACCGCGTCCGAAATGCGGAACAGATAGCTCCGGTCGGTCACGCCCGCCATGCGGCGCACCACATCCTCGTCGATCTCGGCCGTGACGCCCGCGCAGGTATCCAGAATGGAGAGTGCATCGCGCAGCGCGCCGTCTGCCAGGCGGGCGATCAGCTCTGCGCCGCCCGGCGTGAGCCGCAGCCCCTCTTGCTCTGCGATATAGGCCACCCGGCCCGCGATATCCTCCGGGCCGATGCGGGTGAAATCATACCGCTGGCAGCGGGATAAAATCGTCGCCGGGACCTTTTGGATCTCGGTGGTCGCAAGGATAAAAATGACGTGCGAAGGCGGCTCCTCCAGCGTCTTGAGCAACGCGTTGAACGCCGCCGTGGAGAGCATGTGCACCTCGTCAATGATATATACCTTGTACCGGCAGGCGCTTGGGGTGTAGGCCGTTTCGTCCCGCAGGTCGCGGATGTCGTCCACGCCGTTGTTGGACGCTGCGTCCATCTCCACCACGTCCAGGATGCTGCCGTTGTCAATGCCGCGGCACACCTCGCATTCGCCGCAGGGGTCGCCGTTTTGCGGATGCAGGCAGTTGACCGCCTTGGCAAAAATTTTGGCGCAAGTGGTCTTGCCGGTGCCGCGCACCCCCGTAAACAGGTATGCGTGGCCCACACGGCCTGCTATGATCTGGTTTTTGAGGGCCGTGACGATGGCACGCTGACCCACCACGTCCTCAAAACGATGCGGACGCCATTTGCGATACAATGCGCGGTACATGGCCGGGCCTCCCTTCCCTGCTGCAAAGCGGACACAAAAAACGGGCAGCGCCGCGGGGGCTCGCCCCGCCGTTGCGTAACTTGGCATACGAATGCAGGCTGACTGAAACGCACAGAACACACCGCTTAAGGCTGCTTGGTTCCCCATCTGACCTGGTTCACAGCGGCCCCATCGTACAGGGCCCGCATCCGTATGCCGAACTACGCAGCAGACGCTGTCCGGTACGCTGGTATTATACTATAAATTCCTGCCGATTGCAAGGGCCAAACATGCAAATCC
>CAZYAX010000170.1:0-4490 GCA_964646195.1 uncultured Faecalibacterium sp.
TGATGGTCACGGACCACACCCCCGGCTACGGCTCCGCCGCCAAGTACATCGGCGTGGTGATGAAGGAGATCATCCGTGACGCCACGGTATACGGTACCAAGTACGTCACCGTGGTGGAGATCATGGGCCGCAACGCCGGCTGGCTGACTGCCGCTGCCGCGCTGGCCAAGGGCGACGACTGCGAAGGCGTGGACATGATTTGCCTGCCCGAGGTTCCCTTTAATGTGGATCGCTTTGTGGAAAAGGTGCGCGTCATGCAGGAAAAGAAACCCAGCATCGTGATCGCCGTCTCCGAGGGCGTTAAGCTGGAGGACGGCCGCTATGTGTGCGAGCTGGCCGATGACGTGCATGCGGTGGACGCCTTCGGTCACAAGGCCCTCACCGGCACGGCCCGCTTCCTGGCCAACACCGTGGCCCGCAGCCTGGACACCAAGACCCGCTGCATCGAGCTTTCCACCTTACAGCGCTGCGCCGGCCATTTGACCAGCCGCACCGACATCACCGAGGCCTACCAGGTGGGCGGCGCTGCCGCCAAGGCCGCCTTTGAGGGCGTTACCGGCCAGATGGTAGCCCTGAAGCGCATCTCCAACAACCCTTACCAGTGCACCACCGAACTGCATCCCATCAGCGAGGTGGCCAACCTGGAAAAGAAGGTGCCGCTGACCTGGATGAACGAGAACCACACCCAGATGACCAACGAGTTTTTGGCGTATGCGCGCCCGCTGATTCAGGCCGAGCTCACCCCGCTGTACATCGCCGGCCTGCCGCACCACATCTACATGAAGAAGTAAGGCTGCCTGCCTCCTAGCAGGAGCAAACAGTTCCGCCCCGCAGGGCCGCTGGATTTTCAGCGCGCTGCGGGGCGGAACGTTTCTTTTTTACACGATATACCGGTTCAGCACGGGGATACCATTGAGCGCCGCCGAGACTGCAAACGAAAGCCCTGCCAGCGCCACGCCGACCAGCAGCACCGCCACCGGCGCGGGCAGGGGCAGCGCATTCCACACCGGCGCCAGCGCCTCAAGAAACAGCGGATGCACCAGGTATGCGCCGAAGCTGTATTTCGACAGCAGCGCCACAGCGCCGGCGGCGCGGTTTGAGATGCGCAGCCGCGCCAGCTCGTATTTTGCAAACACAAACACCGCCACGCTCTCCGCCAGAATGTTGGGAGCGAAATGCCAGTAAAACGCCTCTGTGGGCTCCTGCTTCACGACAGCGGCCGCAGCCGAAAGCACCGCAGTGGCTGCAAAGCCGGCAATGCCCAGGCCGTACACGATCCGCCGCTGCTTTGCGCTCAGCTCGGTATTGCTCAGATGGTAGCCCAGCACAAAGCAGGCGCAAAAGCCCATCACCATATAAAGGCACACGCCCAAAGCGATGCACACGCCCACGGCAAACACCAGCACCCCGCCCACATTTTCCAGCAGCCAGGCCAGGCAGCGCAAGGCCTGCGCGCCCAAATCTCCGGTGTGGATCAGCAGCTGCACCGCCACCAGCGAGGCCGTCACAATCTGGTTGATGACAAACGCCACCCACAGAAAATACCGAGTGAGCTTGGGCAACCGGACAATATTGCGCATGAATGGGATAAAGATATAGATCCCCACGATCAGGTACAGGAACCACATATGATAATGCCCCAGCGCCACACTGCCCAGCATTTGCAGCAGTGTGCCGCCCCGGTGGTCTATGACCGTATAGACCACCGACCAGAACAAAAACGCCGTGACGATGCGCAGGATATATTTGCTGTAAATTTTTGTGGTGCGCATTTCCCGATCCAGAAACAGCGAGCCGCTGATCATGATGAAGATCACGATCGGCCAGCGCAGCATACTCTCGTACAAATTGAACACCTGCCAGTCCAGCGTTGCCACGCCGGCACTGTGCCAGTTGCAGTCCAGCCCGCGCGCGATCACATGCACTGCCATGACCGCGCAGGTGGCTGCAATACGCAGGTAATCATAATAATGTGTCCTGGCGGGAGACGCTGCGTCCTTTTGCATCGTAGTCTTCCTTCCTTCGCGTTCGGAGCAGAACCGGCGCATACATCACCAGGATGACCGCCGCGCCCAGAACAGGGAACCCAATCAAATGGTTGCCGAAGGCCGTCTCAAACCATTTCAGCGGGTTGCCCGCCTCCGCATACATGAGAAACATAAAGTTTGTGTCAAACAAAAGGTTTGCCCCATAGGCAACCGCCGCAAGCCCCAGCAGCAGCAAAAGGGCGCGCGGCACCTCCCGGACATCCGGTCGAATCTCGTGGCCAGCCGTGAGCATAATGGGGTAGGTTGCCAGCAGGATATGGATCGTTGCGCTGTGGATATGCATAAAGTTTGCCGCCGGCAACGGCGTCCACGCCGGGAACAACAGCGCCGCCACCGCACCCGGGATGCACACCATATAGAGGAAATTGTCCAGCGTCTTGGAGGGGCGGAACGCGTGGATCAGAATCAGAAAGATATTGATGCTGCAAAGATGCAGCGGCAGATACTTGGGCAAAAAGGCGTCATGGGTCAGCAGGCAGATATGCTTAAAGCATTCGTCCGCCACCAGCAGCGCCACCATGCAAAACCGCATCTGCCGGCGCCTCTCCGCCCCGGCCTGCCGGTAAAGCAGGCTGCACAGCACCGCAAACAGAACAAACCCTGCAAGCCACAGCAGATGGCACATACCAAAAAGCCGGAACCCGACCCCCTCCGGGATCGTTTCCACCGTGTCAAAGAAATACCGCATTTTCCTCACTCCATAGTTTACTTCACTTTTTCATGCTTTAAACATACGCCGTCTCATGGGAGAGCCCCGGCGCGCCGCCGGCGATCTCCTCCGCCGTCAGAGGCCGCACCTGGGCGGGCGCGGCCAGGCGCTCCTTGGCCACCGCCAGCATCAGCTTGATCCGGTTTTCCTGGTTGACCCGGGTCGCGCTGGGATCATAGTCGATGGGTGTGATGTTCGCCGCCGGGTACAGCGCGCGGATCTTGTTGATCATCCCCTTGCCCACGATGTGGTTGGGCAGGCAGCCGAAGGGCTGCGCACACACGATGTTGCCGTAGCCGCCCTGCACCAGCTCCACCATTTCGGCAGTCAGCAGCCAGCCCTCGCCCATCTTCGCGCCCAGCGAAACGATGCCGCGCGGCTTTTCCACCAGCTCGGTAAAGGGACCGGGCGCATAAAAGCCCGCGTCCGCCGTAGCCTTGAGCATCGCGCGCTCCACGCCGTCCAGGTAATCCAGCAGCTTGTCGGTCACCAGCTTGGTGCCCAGCTTGCCACCGTACAGCACATGGTCCTCGCCCATGTTGAAGATGCAGTACTGCAAAAAGCCCATCAGACCAGGAAAATTGACCTCGCAGTCCTGCGATTCGAGGAACTTTTGCAGGTCGTTGTTGCCCAGCGGGCTGTATTTGACGTAAATTTCGCCCACGACGCCCACCTTGACCTTGGGCACGCGGGTGACCGGGATGGCGGCAAATTCTCTGGCGATCAGCGGGAAGGTATGCTTCATTTCGCGGGCCGTGTAGCCCTTATCCGCCAGCAGCGCCCGGCCCAGCCTCTCCACCCAGCGGTCCACCAGACGGTCCGCCGCGCCCTTTTCGTTCTCGTATGGGGCTACCTGGTTGCGCAGCGCGACCAGCATATCGCCGTAAAAAACGCAGGCTATGCTTCGGCGCGCCAGCGGCAACGTCATCTGGAAGCCGCTATCCTTTTCCAGGCCGGAAAAGTTCAGGCTCGCCACCGGAATCTGCCCATAGCCCGCCTTGACCAGCGCCTTGCGCAGCAGGTGGATGTAGTTGGAGGCGCGGCAGCCGCCGCCTGTCTGGGTGATGAGCAGCGCCGTGTGATCCAGGTCGTATTTGCCGCTGTTCAGTGCGTCCAAAAACTGGCCGATGACCAGCAGCGCCGGGTAGCAGGTGTCGTTGTGAACATATTTCAGCCCCAGCTGCGCCACCGCGCTGCCGCAGTTGCCCAGGATCTCGCAGCGGTAGCCGTCGTGCTGCAATGCATACTTCAGCAGCCGGAACTGGGTGACCGCCATGTTGGGGATGAGGATGGTGTGGGTCTTTTTCATTTCGGGGGTAAATTTGGGATAGCTTGACTCCATCTGGTTCCCTCCTATGTAGAGTCTGGCGCAGCCCGCCGTGCAAGCGGGATGCGCCTTGAAAGATCCGCCGGGCCGCCTCTGATCCAATCTGGTGCGCAGCTGGAATGCGTGCCCAGGCGCCAGCCGGGATTTATTCAGAGGTTTCCTGACAGCCTTCCGAGGCGCGTCTGGCCTTTTCCGCCGCCAGCTCGTCCCGCTCGTCCAGCGCGGCAAACAGGCTGCGCAGCCGGATATTCACCGCGCCGAGGTTGGTGATCTCATCGATTTTGAGCTGGGTGTACAGCTTATTGCCCGCCTGTAGGATCTCGCGGGTCTCATCGGTGGTAATGGCGTCCACACCGCAGCCAAAGCTCACCAGCTGCACCAGATCCATATCCGGCTGGGTGGTGCA
>CAZYAX010000171.1:0-4473 GCA_964646195.1 uncultured Faecalibacterium sp.
GGTGGGGAACTTGCCCTTGGTCTCCTCGATCAGGTAGGCCATAAAGCGATCCAGCGAGCCGAGGATGGCCCGGTGCAGCACCACGGGGGTCTTTTCGGTGCCGTCCTTGTCCACATAGGTCAGCTGGAACTTGGCCGGCAGGCAGAAGTCCAGCTGGCAGGTGGAAAGGGTGTATTCTGCGCCCACGGCGGGCTTGACGTTCACGTCCAGCTTGGGGCCGTAGAAGGCGGCCTCGCCGATCTCCTCGGTGTATTGGATGCCCAGCTCATTGAGCACCTCGCGCAGCGCGTTCTCGGCGTGGTCCCACATGGCGTCATCGTCGTGGTATTTTTTCTTGTCGGCGGGGTCGCGCAGCGACAGCACACACCGGTAGTCGGTGATGTTAAAGTCCTTGTAGACCTCAAAGATCAGGTCGCAGACGTCGGCCACCTCGCTCTTGATCTGCTCCGGCGTCACGAACAGGTGGGCGTCGTTCTGGCAGAAGTGGCGGCCGCGCTCGATGCCCTTGAGCGTGCCGCTGGATTCATAGCGGAAGTCGTGGGCGATCTCGCCGATGCGGATGGGCAGCTCGCGGTAGGAGTGAGGACGGTTGGCGTAGATCATCATATGGTGGGGGCAGTTCATCGGGCGCAGCACATAGCTTTCGCCCTCCATCTCCATGGCGGGGAACATATTCTCGCGGTAGTGATCCCAGTGGCCGGAGGTCTTGTAGAGGTTCACGGTGCCCACGCAGGGGGTCATCACATGCAGGTAGCCGCGGGCGCGCTCCTTGGCCTTGATATAGTTCTCCAGCTCCTGCCACACCGTATAGCCGTTGGGCAGGAACATGGGCAAACCGCGGCCTACGAGGTCATCGGTCATGAACAGGCTCATTTCCTTGCCGATCTTGCGGTGGTCGCGCTCACGGGCCTCCTGCTGCTGCTTTTCCCAGGCGTCCAGCTCATCCTGGCTGCGGAAGGCCACGCCGTTGATGCGGGTGAGCATCTTGTTTTCCTTGTCGTTCTTCCAGTATGCGCCGGACTGCTGCGTGATCTTAAAGGATTTGAGCGCCTTGGTATAGGTGAGGTGGGGCCCGATGCACATATCCACATACTCGCCCTGCTGGAAGAAGCTGAACGCAGTCTCGTCCGCAAGGTCGGCCATATGCTCTACTTTGTAGTGCTCCTGGCGGTCCTCCATGAGCTTCACAGCCTCGGCGCGGGGCAGAATGAAGGGCTTGATGGGCAGATTCTCCTTGCAGATTTTGCGCATCTCCTTCTCGATGGCGGCCAGATCCTCGTCGGTGAGCTTGACGCCGCCCAGATCCACATCGTAGTAAAAGCCGTTCTCGGTGGCGGGGCCAAAGGCAAAGTCCGCCTGGGGGTACAGCCGCTTGATGGCCTGCGCCATCACATGCGCGGCCGTGTGGCGCAGCACATGCAGCTCCTCGGCCTGCGGGCACTCGGCTACGGTGCCGTCCTTGTAAATGATTTTCATAATGCAACTTCCTTTCTTGAATGGTTTTTGAGCTCTGCTGCTTTGGCCCGGCACAGGATCCTTCCTGCTGCGCCGGGTCCTGCGCGCAGACCCGTTAAAAAGGCAAAAGCGCTCCATCCCGCTTGACACTTTCTACGGGATGAAGCGCCTGCAAATGCACTCCACGGTTCCACCCGAATTGCGCTGCGCACAGCGCCACTCGAAGGCTGTAACGGGCCGGCCCGGCGGGGGTTCTCCCCCGCACTCCGCGGTGGTACCGGGGCACAGCGCATCAGGCCGCTTGCAGCACACCCGGCCTTGCGGCGGGGCGGCGGCTCTCTCTGGGGTGCGCCGGGATGCTCCCGGTTTGTCCGCATCCTCATTTTATCAGGATGAAGTTACGATGATTGTAGCATAGCAGTGCGGGAAAATCAAGAGTTTTCGTCTTTTTTACCAATTCCTTTGTCTCAAAATCAGAGAAGTGCCCAAATTGGGGAAAATTCAATTTTTGTCTTGACAGGCGGGAAAAGAAGTGCTAAACTTCAGGACAATAAACCGATGAAGCGGAAGTAACGATGAAAAAAGCTCCCACAGAGAGCCTGCGGCGCTGAGAAGCAGGCGGAACACTGTTCATCATAATGGGCCGCTGAGGGCATGGTCAAAGGCCGTGGGCCGAGTATTCCATGACGAGTGGGCATACGTCAGTTGCCGGGGATGTGTTGGCATCTCGCTAAGCGTATGGCGCGCAGGCGCCGTAAATCAGGGTGGCACCGCGGATAAGTGTATTTATTCGTCCCTGACAAAACCGGTTTTGGTTTTGTCAGGGACTTTTTATTTTGTCTTGCAGCTTGCAGCGGCCTCGCGCCGCAGACAGGAGGGAACGGAACATGAAGATCACGCCATCGCTGGAAGACGCGCGGGCCTATGCCGCGTCGGGCGAATACAGGGCGTTGCCGGTCAGCACGGAGATCCTGGCCGACCTGCGCACCCCCATTCAGGTGCTGCGGGCGCTGAAACAGGTGTCCAGCCACTGCTACCTGCTGGAATCGGTGGCCGGAGACGAGCGCTGGGGCCGCTACACCTTTTTGGGCTATGAGCCCTCGCTGGAGCTCACCTGCCTGAACGGGCGGATGCGCATCGGCAGCGTCACGCTGGAAACGGACGGCCCGGGCCAGTATATCCGCCAGGTGCTGGCCGCGCACAAAAGCCCCCGCCTGCCGGGGCTGCCGCCCTTTACCGGCGGCCTTGTGGGCTACTTCTCCTACGATTATCTCAAATACGCCGAGCCCATTCTCCGGCTGGACGCCGCGGACAGCGAGCAGTTCCAGGACGTGGACCTGATGCTGTTCGACAAGGTGATCTGCTTCGACCACTACCGGCAAAAAATCGTCCTCATCGTGAACATCCCGCTGGAGGATGTGGACGCCGGTTATAACCGGGCAAAGCTCGAGCTGGAGCAGCTGGCCCGGCTCGTAGCCGAAGGCGCGCCCCGGGAGGAAGCGCCGGGCCGCCTGCTCAGCCCGCTGCGGCCTTTGTTCAGCAAGGAGGAGTTTTGTGGCATGGTGCGGCAGGGGCAGCACCACATCCGGGAGGGCGATATCTTCCAGATCGTTCTGTCCAACCGGCTGGAGGCGGAATACGAGGGCAGCCTGCTGGACGCCTACCGCATCCTGCGCACGCGCAACCCGTCGCCGTATATGTTCTACTTTTCCGGCACGGACGTGGAGGTGGCCGGCGCCTCGCCCGAAACGCTGGTCAAGCTGGAGGACGGCGTGCTGCACACCTTCCCGCTGGCGGGTACCCGCCCCCGCGGCAAGACCCCCGAGGAGGACGCCGCGCTGGAGGCCGGGCTCCTGGCCGACCCTAAGGAGCTGGCCGAGCACAATATGCTGGTGGATCTGGGCCGCAACGACATCGGCAAGATCAGCCGCTTCGGCACGGTAAAGGTGGAAAAATATCACTGCATCGAGCGATTTTCCCATGTGATGCACATCGGCTCCACGGTGCGCGGCGAGCTGCGGCCCGATAAGGACGCGCTGGACGCCATCGATGCCATCCTCCCGGCGGGCACACTCTCGGGTGCACCCAAGCTGCGGGCCTGCCAGCTCATCAACGACCTTGAAAACAACAAGCGCGGCATCTACGGCGGCGCAATCGGGTACCTGGATTTTACCGGCAACCTGGACACCTGCATCGCCATCCGCATCGCCTACAAAAAGAACGGCAGGGTGTTCGTCCGCTCGGGCGCGGGCATCGTGGCCGACTCGGTGCCGGAAAAGGAATATGAGGAGTGCATCAACAAGGCCGCTGCGGTGGTGCGCGCGCTGGAGGATGCGCAGCAGGAGGTGCAGCTATGATCGCGCTGGTGGATAACTACGACAGCTTTTCCTACAACCTCTACCAGCTGGTGGGCTCTTTGGACCCGGACATCCGGGTGGTGCGCAACGACGCGCTCACGGTGGAGCAGCTGGCCGCGCTGGGGCCACGGGCGGTGATTCTCTCGCCGGGGCCGGGCCGCCCCGAGGACGCGGGCATCTGCATGGAGGCGGCCCGCGCGCTGGGGCCGCGCATCCCGCTGCTGGGCGTGTGCCTGGGGCATCAGGCCATCTGCGCGGCCTACGGGGCCACCGTGACCTACGCCAGGCAGCTGATGCACGGCAAGCAGAGCGACACGGTGTTTGCACCGGACTGCCCCCTGTTTGCCGGCCTGCCGCCGCACGCACTGGTGGCGCGCTACCACTCCCTGGCGGCGGACGAGGCCACCCTGCCCGCCTGCCTGCGGGTGACGGCCCGCACGGCGGACGGCGAGGTGATGGCCGTGCAGCACACCGGGTACCCTATCTTTGGCGTACAGTTCCACCCGGAATCCATCATGACGCCGGACGGGACCCGGATGATGCAGAACTTTTTGAAGTTTGCAGACTCTTTTGAAAAAGAGTCCCGCGAAAAAGCGTTTTGACCGGCAGTGGATAAGGGTTCTTTGCGCTGCTTCCTCTCCGGAAAGCGGCATAAAACACA
>CAZYAX010000172.1:0-4437 GCA_964646195.1 uncultured Faecalibacterium sp.
GTGGACGATGCCACCATTTTGCAATGCCTGCGGGACGCGCTGGGGCCGGAGGCCGAGGCAGGCGACCCCGGCCCGGCAGCCCCGGCCGGGCGCAGCATTACTTATACCGATCTATACGAATGGGGCCTTTCGGGCACAGCGGGCAGCGCCGCCCGCAAAGAAAAGCTGCTCAAGGCGCTGGGCCTGCCGCCGCGCCTCTCCAAGAAGGAGCTGGTGCAGGCGCTGAACCGGCTGTATACCTATGAGCAGCTGGACGCCCTGCAACGGGAGATCCTGCGGCAGGAGATGGAACGGGAGACGGAAGGGCGGGGAGGTGACGCCGGATGCTGATCTCGCAAAAGCTGGAGGAAATGAGCGTGAACTGTAAGGATGCGCGGGCCTCGGTCAGCGCGTTCATGCTGGAGCAGCGGACAAAGCTCCAAGATCTTTCGCTCCAGCAGGTGGCGGATGCCACCTATACCTCGCGCTCAACACTGGTGCGTATCGCAAAGAAAATGGGATATAGCGGCTGGAATGAGCTGGCGAAGAAATTTGTGGACGAGTGCCGCTATTATGAAGACCATTTTTCCCACATCAGCCCCAACTACCCCTTTACGAAAGAGGACGGCACCAAGGAAATTGCCGATAAGGTCGGGCATGTGATGATCGAGAGCGCGCTGGATACGCTGGACCGCCTGGATGTGCAGGAGCTGGCCCGCGCCGCCGGCCTTTTGCACGCGGCGGAGCGCATCGCCCTGCTGTGCATTTCGCCGAACTCCATCCTGGCGGAGCTGTTTCAGCGCAAGATGATGCAGATCGGCGTCTATGTGGAGCTGATCCAACAGGCGGAGCAGTTTTTCCACGCACAGTCTCTGCGCGAAACAGACTGCGCCATTGTGATCTCGTACTCCGGGAACAACGCCAACCGGGCCCCGATGCGCTATCTGCCTGCCTTAAAGGAGCGGGGCGTGCCGGTCATCGCCATCACCAGTGCGGGCGACAACCTGCTGCGCAGCCAGGCCGACTGTGTGCTTACGATGTCCAGCCGGGAAAAGCTGTACAGCAAAATTGCGACCTTTGCCACGGAGGAATCCATCTCCCTTCTGCTCAACGCGCTGTACGCCTGCTACTTTGCGCTGCATTACGAGCAGAACCTGCATTATAAGGTGCAGGCGTCCCGCAGGATCGAGCAGCAGCGCTATTCGTCCGTGCAGGATGTGAGCGAGGAAGAATTCCCGCTGGAAAGGCGGCCGTAAAAAATAAAAAAGACAAAACGGCGTTTCGCATTTTGGGGCCGGCATTGCCGCCAAAAGCCCAAAATACGAAACGCCGTTTTGCTTCTCTGCGCTATAATAGAGCCATCGGGAGCGGGCCCAGTCTCCAGTGCATCAGTTGCTATGCGGCGGCGTTCCGGCGGGAGCGCACGGCATAGAAGTATAACAGGAGGAGATCCAGATGAATAAATACGATGGCTTAGCCAGGATCATTTTAACGAATGTTGGCGGCAAAGAGAACGTTGTCAGCCTGACTCACTGCATTACCCGGCTGCGCTTTACCCTGAAAGACGAGAGCAAAGCCAATACGGAGATCCTGGAGCAGACGGACGGCGTCATGAAGGTGATGCGTTCGGGCGGGCAATACCAGATCGTGATCGGCCAAACGGTGAACGATGTGTACGACGCCGTGGTGGAGGTCGGCCACCTGGACAGTAAGGCAGAGCTGGAAACCAGCAACGCAGGCGAGAAAAAGAGCCTGTTTTCCCAGTTCGTTGGCATTGTGACCGCAGTGTTTACCCCGATGATGGGGATGCTGTGTGCCTGCGGTATGCTCAAGGGCTTTATGGCGCTGGCCGTCTCGCTGGGCTGGCTCACAAAGGGCAGCGGCGCTTATCTGCTGTGGTACAATGCCGGCGACGCGCTGTTCTACTTTTTGCCGGTCATCATCGCGTATACCTCCGCCAAAAAGTTTGGCTTGAGCGATATCTCCGGCCTGATGATCGGCCTTACGATGTGCTACCCTGCGCTGACGAGCCTGGCCGGGGATACGCCGCTGGGCACGCTGCTGGGCCAAAAGTTCTATCAGACCTTCTTCGGCCTGCCCATGGTGCTGCCCTCCAACAATAAGTATACCTCCACGGTGATCCCCGCGATCCTGGCGGTTTGGGTGGCATCCAAGCTGGAAAAATGGCTCAAGAAGGTCATTCCCGCAGTGGTGCGCAACTTTATGGTGCCCTTCTTCACGCTGGTCGTGATGATCCCCGCGGTGTTCGTGGTCATTGGCCCCATCAGCAGCCTGCTGGCAGCCTTCCTGTCCTCGTTTACGCTGGCGATTTACAGCTTTGCCCCGTGGCTGGAGGGCCTGGTGCTGGGCGGCATCCATCAGACGCTGGTCATCTTCGGCCTGCACTGGTGCTATTCGCCGCTGCGGTACAATAACTTTGCCACGCTGGGTTACGATACCCTGATCACACCCAACTTTGTCGCTCCGTTCTGTCAGATGGCCGCTGTGCTGGCCGTGATGCTGAAGACCCGCGATAAAAACGTCAAGGGCCTGTGCGCGCCCGCCGCAATTTCCGCGCTGTTTGGTGTATCTGAGCCGTGCATCTACGCCATCAACCTGCCCCGCAAGCTGCCCTTTGTGTGCGCGTCCATCGGCGCGGCCGTGGCAGGCGCTGTGGTCGGCCTGCTGCAGATTCGCATCTATTCCGGCGGCACCGGCATCTTTGCGCTGGCCAACTTTATCGACACCGAGACCGGCAGCATGACCGGTATGATCCAGATGGCCGCCTGCATCCTGCTGGGCATCGCTGTGACCTTTGTGCTGACGCTGCTGCTCTACCGGAATAAGGAGAAAAAGCTGACCGCAAAAGATCGGGCTGCCTTGGCGGCAGACAGCGAGGCAAACGCATGAACCGGAATTTTTTGTGGGGCGGCGCAACGGCTGCCAACCAGTGCGAGGGCGCTTATGATGTGGCCGGCAAGGGTCTGAGCATTGCGGACGTGGAAAAAGGCGCGAGCGCCGGGGTGCGGCGCGAGATCCACGAGTTCGTTCACCCGGACGCCTATTATCCCAGCCATGAGGCGATCGACTTTTACCACCATTATAAAGAGGACATCCGCCTCTTTGCAGAGATGGGCTTTAAGTGCTACCGCATGTCCATCGCATGGACCCGCATTTTCCCCAACGGGGATGATGCCGAGCCCAACGAGGAGGGGCTGGCCTTTTACGACCGGGTGTTCGATGAGCTGCACCGGTACGGCATTGAGCCGGTGGTCACGCTGCATCACTACGAAATGCCGCTGCACCTGGTCGAAAAGTACGGCGCATGGCGCAGCCGGGCGCTGGTCGATCTTGCCGTGCGCTACGCGAAGGTGGTGTTCGAGCGCTATAAGCATAAGGTCAAATACTGGATCACGTTTAACGAGATCAACGCTGTGGTGATCTCGCCCCGGCCCTGGCATCAGGCGGGGATCATTTACCGCGAGGACGAAAATCTGAACGACGTCAAGCTCCAGGCCGGCCACCATCAGCTGCTGGCCAGCGCCCTGACCGTCAAAGCCGGCCACGCGATCGATCCCGATTTTCAGATCGGCTGTATGCTGATCTATCATCTGTCCTACCCCAAGACCTGCCGGCCGGAGGACCAGATCGTCAACCGGGAAAAGATGCTGCCGCAGTTCTACTTCGGCGATGTGCAGGTGCGTGGGTACTACTCCAACACCTGCCGCCGCTACCAGGAGATGATCGGCGGGAGCTTCCACATGGAGCCCGGCGACGAGCAGATTTTGCGCGAGGGTACGGTGGACTTTATCGGGTTCAGCTATTACTTCTCCTCGGTGGCCAGCATCGAGCCGATGACCGAACTGGTGGGCAACGTGGCCAAGGGCGGGCGTAACCCCTATTTGAAGATCACGGACTGGGGCTGGCAGATCGACCCCGTTGGCCTGCGCACGACCCTGAACCAGCTGTACGACCGCTATCAAAAGCCGTTGTTCATCGTAGAAAACGGCATGGGCGCGCGGGATATCGTGGAGGAGGACGGCGCCATCCACGACGGCTACCGCATCGATTACCTGCGCCGGCACATCGCCGCGCTGAAGGATGCCGTGGACATCGACCATGTGGACCTGATGGGATACTGCCCTTGGGGCTGCATCGACCTCGTCAGCGCCGGTACCGGCGAAATGCGCAAGCGGTATGGGTTTATCTATGTGGATAAGCACGACGACGGCACCGGCACGCTGGAACGGTACAGGAAAGACAGCTTCTACTGGTATAAAAAGGTGATCGCCACAAACGGCGAGGACCTTTCGGGCGAAACTTAACAGACGGCCCCTCTGTGGTGCAAAACGCATCGCAGAGGGGTCGCTTTTTTCTGGCTATGCCCGTTCGCCCCAGCGGCCTTTCAGCTGCTCCAGCGCGCGGGTCTCCAGCCGGGATACATAGCTGCGGCTGATG
>CAZYAX010000173.1:0-4429 GCA_964646195.1 uncultured Faecalibacterium sp.
CAGCACGCCGGCCGACCAGCGCACCGAGGACTATATTTCGGGCCGGTTCGGCTGAAAAAGCCGGATCCCAAGGTGCGCGGCCCGGGCCTAGGAAGCACAGGCCGCCGTTCCGCCGCGCGGCCATGGCATGAACATCCGGCGGATCATGGCCGGGATAGACTTCAAAAACACAGCGCTCCTGCGCGCTTTGCAGCGCACAGGAGCGTTTCTTTGCGCAAAATAATCAAGGTACCTTGACTTTTATGCAAAAAACATGCAAAATAATAAGATACCGGACGGAAGGGATAAATCGATTGTAACAGGAGGATCGCCATGCTGGGACGATACGAAGAATTTGACACCGAAAACAAGCTGATCCGCAATTTTTGGGAGATCGGCCACACCATGCGGCATATCTCGGAGGGCAAGGGCAGCCAGAAGCGCATCCTGATGGTCCTGCTGGAAAATCGCAGCATGACCCAGAGCGCGCTGACCGAATACCTGGGCATACAGCCCGGCTCGGCCAGCGAGGTGCTGGGCAAGCTGGAAGCGGCCGGACTCATCCGCCGGACGCCGAGTCAGGCCGACCGGCGCACCACCGAGCTGTGCCTCACGCCGGCCGGCGAGAAGGAGGCCAGGCAGGCGTATGCCCGGCGTGAGCAGCGCCACAGGGAGATGTTCGCCTGCTTCACCGAGGAGGAAAAGCAGAGCCTTGTGCGGCTTTTGGAGCAGCTGAACTCCTACTGGGAGCGGCAGTACGGCGCGGGCGGCGCGCGGCAGCCGCGCGGGGAGAACGGAGGAAAGACGCATCCATGTGGAAATATATAAAGCGCTATCTGCATTTTGCCGTGGCGGCTGCGGCGTTCATGGTGGGCGAGGTGCTGATGGACCTGCTCCAGCCGGCGCTCATGAGCCGGATCGTGGACGAGGGCGTGCTGGGCGTAAACACGGGCGGCGTGGGCGACCTGTGCCTGATCTGGTCGCTGGGGCTGCGGATGATCGGCCTGGTGCTCGTGGGCGGGCTGTGCGGCTCGCTGAACAATGTGTTCGTCCACATGACCGGGCAGAACATCGGCAACGAGATGCGGAAGGACGCCTTCCGCAAGATCATGTCGTTCTCCTTCCCGCAGGCGGACCGGTTTGGCACGGGCGCGCTGGTCACCCGCGTGACGAACGACATCACCCAGGTGCAGAACTTTATTTCGCAGTTCGTGCGCGGCATGATCCGCACCTCCATGCTGATGTTCGGCAGCATCTGGTTCATGTTCCGGCTCAACAGGCAGTTCGGCACCATCGTGCTGTGCGCCTTCCCCTTTATCGTGGGCTGCCTCGCCTTCTGCCTCTATCGGGCAAACCCGCTGTTTGGGACGCTGCAGGCGCAGCTGGACCGGATCAACGTCATCATGCAGGAGGACGTGTCCGGCATCCGCATGATCAAGGCCTGCGTGCGGGAGGCCTACGAAAAGCTGCGCTTTGGCAAGGCCAACGACGCGCTGATCAAGACCCAGCTCCAGGTGCTGACGGTCTTTGCGTTTATGAACCCGGCGGTCAACGCGCTGATGTATCTGGTGGTAGCGGCCATCCTGCTGGCAGGCTCCTATCAGGCCGGCACGGGCGGCGCGACGCCGGGCGACATCATGGCGGCCATCACCTACACCACCCAGCTGCTCAACGGCATCCTGGGGCTGGTGATGCTGTTCCAGAACATCTCCCGCGGCATCGCCTCCTGGAAGCGCCTCAAGGAGGTGCTGGACAGCCAGCCCGAGCTGCAGGACGGCGGCTTTGACGGGCAGACTGCACTGCGCGGGCAGGTGGAGTTCCGGGACGTATCCTTCGCCTACTCCGGCAGCAAGCAGACCGTGCTGCGGCACATCGACCTGACCATCCGGCCGGGCGAGACCGTGGCCGTGATGGGGGCCACCGGCTGCGGCAAGTCCACACTGGTCAGCCTGATCCCCCGCCTGTACGATGTGAGTGAGGGCGCGGTCCTGGTGGACGGGGTGGACGTGCGGCAGTACCGCCAGAAGCCCCTGCGGGATAAGATCGCTGTCTCCCTGCAAAAGAGCGAGCTGTTCAGCATGACCATCGGCGAAAACATCGCGTGGGGCGCGCCCGGCCTGCAGGAGGAAGCGGTGCGGCAGGCGGCCTGCACAGCACAGGCGGACGCCTTTATCCGCACCGCGCCGGAGGGCTACGGCACCATGGTGGCGGAGCGGGGCACGAGCCTGTCCGGCGGGCAGAAGCAGCGCATTTCCATCGCGCGGGCCATAGCAAAGGACGCGGAGATCCTCATTTTTGACGATTCGACCAGTGCGCTGGACCTCAAAACGGAGGCGGACCTGTACGCGGCATTGCAGCAGGCGAGCCCGCACAGCACAAAAATCATCGTGGCGCAGCGGATCGCCTCGGTGCGCCGCGCGGACCGGATCGTCGTGCTGGAAAACGGGCGCATCGCGGCCTGCGGCACCCACGCCGCGCTGATGGCGGAATGCAAAACCTACCGGGATATCTATGATTCCCAGATGGGAGAGGAGGGCGAGGACGATGGCCGATAAGAAGCTGGAGGAGCGGAACATACCGGGCATGATGAACCGGAGCACCCGCTTTGCGGAGGTGGAGCACGCCGAAAATGTGGGCACCACCCTGCGGCGCATCCTGACCTATTTCGTGCGCGAAAGGCGGATGGTGTGCCTGATGCTGGGCATCGTACTGTGCGGTACGCTGTGCGGCGTGTATGCGCCCAGCCTGCAAAGCCGGGCCATCGACATCATCGCGGGCGCCAGGGGCGGCAGCCTGGTCCGCACCCTGGCGCGGATGCTGGCGGTCTATCTGGTATACAGCGGATGCCAGCTGTTCCAGGGGCTGATCAGCGCGCAGCTCAGTCAGCGGCTCGTGCGCCGGATGCGGGAGGAGCTGTTTGGCAAGATCGTGGACCTGCCCATCCGCTACCTGGATACCCACTCCCACGGTGACGTGATGAGCCGCATGACCAACGATTTGGAGAATATCTCCACGACGGTGTCGCAGTCGCTGCCTTCGCTGGTCTCCGGCGTGCTGACGGTCATCGGGACGGTGGCGATCATGCTGTACTACTGCTGGCAGCTGGCGCTTTTGAGCTGCATTACGGTGCTGCTCACGCTGCTGGCGACCAGACTTTTGTCCAAAGAGGTGCGCAAATTCTCCCGCAGGCGGCAGCAGCTGCTGGGGCAGCTCAACGGCACCGTGGAGGAAATGATTTCCGGCTACCGCACCGTGGTGGCGTACAACCGGCAGGACGCGACGGTGGCCTCCTTCTGCGCCACCTCCGACTCCCTCACCCGGGCGGGCATCCGCACCGATGCGTTCAGCGGCGTGATGGGCCCGGTGATGAACTGCATCGGCAACATCGGCTTTGTGATCATTGCGGCCTTCGGCGGCTATTTTGCCATCCGGGGCTTGATCTCGGTGGGCATTATCTCGGCGTTCATCGTCTATGCCAAGCAGTTCAGCCGGCCCATCAACGAGCTGGCGCAGATCTACGGCCAGCTGCAAACGGCCATCGCCGGCGCGGAGCGGGTGTTCATCGTGCTGGACGAGCAGGATGAGCCCATGGACGGGGCGGCGCTGGAGGACGGCGGGGACGCCACAGTGACCTTCCGCAACGTGGACTTCTCCTATGTGCCGGGCCACCCGGTCATCCGCAATTTCAGCCTCACCGTGCCCTCGGGCAAAAAGGTGGCGCTGGTGGGCTCCACAGGCAGCGGCAAGACGACCATTGTAAACCTGCTGATGCGCTTTTATGATTATTCCGGTGGGGAGATCTGCATCGGCAGCCAGGATATTGCCGGGGTGAGCCGGGCGAGCGTGCGCAAAAACGTGGCCATCGTTTTGCAGGATACGGTGCTGTTTTCCGACACAGTGCGCAGCAACCTGCTGTATGTAAACGAGGCCGCCACCCAGCAGCAGCTGGACCGGGCGGTGCGGATGAGCCGCTGCGAGGAGCTGCTGCGGGCGCTGCCCCAGGGCTACGATACGCTTTTGACCGGAGCCGGCGCCAACATCAGCCAGGGCCAGCGGCAGCTGCTGGCCATTGCGCGGGCCTTTGTGGCGGACCCCCGCATCCTGATCTTGGACGAGGCGACCTCCAACGTGGATACCCGCACCGAAAAGGCCATCCAGAGCGCGATGCAGCTTGCCATGCAGGGCCGCACCAGCATCGTGATCGCGCACCGGCTCTCTACGATCCGGGATTCCGACCTGATCGTGGTGATGGACCACGGCGAGATCGTGGAAAGCGGCAGCCATGAAGCGCTGCTGGCGCGCAAAGGCAAATACTACGAGCTGTACATGACGCAGTACGCGGGCTTTGCCACCTGAGGGGAATGCGGCGGATCTTTCCGCGGCCCTTTTACTCTCTGTAAAATTCTGTACAAGAAATGCACACCGAATTTTCATTAAATCCCAGCCGCAC
>CAZYAX010000174.1:0-4428 GCA_964646195.1 uncultured Faecalibacterium sp.
CGGCAATCTGCATACCAGATTTATTCAGAGCTTCTTTAACATATAACATGGTTTGAGCGGGTTTTCAACAGGATTTCACACGGCTCGAAAAGAAATTAGAAGTTCCTTCAAAACTGTCCAATTTGCGGGCGCAAAAACTGTCATAATTCCAACTTGAAATTACAAATTGTAAGCGGCATTCCGAAACAGCGCGAAACCGGTCTGTTGAAAAGTCGGTTGAAAAGGTTGAATTCCACCCTGAAAAGCCGCTTGCAGGCTGGAAGTTTTAACTTTTTCCACCGGGTTTTCAACATGTTGAAAAAAACAGGCCGGTTTACAATGCGTATACGGCCCGAAATGTTGAAAACTTTTGCCCCGCAGAGAGGCCCGGTTTGAAGTGCGTCCCGGCGGCCAAAACTGAAAAAATCCCGGATGAGATCGGGATCCATGCCAAGGTGCCGGCGCAAGCAGAATCCGGCGGCGGCGAAGCGAGGGTGAAAAGAGAGAAAAAACGCGCAATCCTATGGCAAAGGAGGGCGGCTTGTGCTATACTTTAACATGTATAACTGTATGCAACCGCCCTGCGCGGAAGTGGATACGGGGAAGTACAAAACAGAGAGATACCAGCCGCCCTTGCGGCGGACAGGAGGATATAGCCCATGGAAGAAAACAGAACGCGGCGCGCCCGCCGCGGGGATGGGGAAGAGGAGCAGCGCGGCACAAGCCTCGTCTACGGCAAAAACCCCGTGACGGAGCTGTTGAAAAGCGGCGCCGGCGTGGATACGGTGCTGCTGGCCGACGGGATGGCCCCGGCGGCGGCGGCCTATTACACTGCGATGGCAAAGGAGGCCGGGGCCGCCGTCAAGCGGGTACACCCCAACAAGCTGCGGCTGCTCACCGGTACCGAGAGCCACCAGGGCGTGGCGGCCTTTGCCAGCGAGATCGAATATGTCTCGCTGGAGGAGCTGCTGGATGCCGCAAAGGCAAAGGGCGAGCCGCCCTTTCTGGTGCTGAGCGACGGCATCGAGGATCCGCACAATCTGGGAGCAGTGATGCGCAGCGCGCTGCTGTGCGGCGCGCACGGAGTTGTAATCCCCAAGCGGGGCGGCGCGTCGGTGACGCCCACGGTCATCAAATCCAGCGCCGGCGCGGCCGAGCGGCTGCCGGTGGCCCGCGTGGCCAACATTGGGGAGGCGATCCGCCGCCTCAAGGACCGGGGCGTATTCGTTTACTGCGCCGATATGGACGGCGTGCCCCTGCGCAAAAACGACCTTACCGGCCCCATCGCGCTGGTGTTGGGCAGCGAGGGCAGCGGTGTGTCGCAGCTGGTGAAAAAGCTGTGCGACGGCGTGATCCGCCTGGATATGGCGGCGGGCGGCACCGGTGTGGATAGTTTTAATGTTTCGGTGGCCGCGGGGATCATTCTGTATGAGATCCAGTCGCAGCGCGCGGAAAAGGAATAAGGAGGCAAAGGATGCAGAAAGCGTCGGACGAGCACACGGGGAAGACCGAGATGACCCAGGAGGAGCTCAATCAGTTCCGGGAATTTTTTACCACGAGCGTAGCGCAGGTGCCGGAGGAGATGACCGGCCGCGTGCCGGAAAAGGCCCCCAAAATCTCCGGCAGGCTGTTCCAGCGGCTGTTTCGCAAAAAAGAAGAGGAGAGCTCTGCCGGCGGCGAGGCTGGGGAGCTGACGCTGCCCACAGGCGAGATGCTGCTGGACGAGGACGATGGTATGGTGCTGGAGCCGGTGGAGGAGACCGGGGAGGTGGCGCTGGAACCGGTGGAGGAACCGGAACAGGAGCTTGTTCTGGAGCCTGTGCAGCCGAACCATGAGGAGCCGCCGGAGGAAGAGCCCGTACAGCCACAGGAAAAACCGCTTCAAGAGCCCGTTTCGGAGCCTGCGCGGGAGCTTCGGGAGAAAGTGCCGGCTATGCCGGCGGAAAGCGGCGCGCCAAAACCGAAAAAATATGCGGAGCCGGTGGCGGAGGATCGGGGCCTGCTGGAGCTGAAGGAGCTGCTGGACGCCATGCAGAATGGCCGGCAAGGAAGAGCCGCAAGGCCGTCCGCTGCGCCGGAGGCGGAAACACCGGCCGTACACCCGTTTTTTGCAGGGTCCGCGGAGCCGCAGGCAGAGCCCGAGCCTGAGATGCGTGCTGCGCAAAGCAGGCCGCAGCCGGAACCGGCCGCCGCGCCGCAGGCTGAGGCTCAGCCCCCGGAACCGATGATGCAGGCCGGGCCCGCCTCACAACCGGCGGCACAGGAGGAGCCGCAGCGGGGACCGGTACCGGAATATACAGCACCCCGGCCGGAAGCTTCCGCCATGCAGACGGCTGCCACGGAAGAACAGCCGGCCCCGCCGGCTGCGCCCATGCCGGAAGAAAATGCGCCTCGGCCGGAGAAGCCCGGCGATACGATCGAATATCCCGCGCCGTCCCCGAAGAAAACGGAGGCGGCAGGCGCGGCGCCGTCCGCTGCGGAATCGTCCGCCGTTCCGGCCGGCCAGGCGGAGGAACCCTCGCAAAGGGAACCCTCCCAGAAGGAGCGGTGGGACCGGCTGTTCCAGGTGTTCGGCGCCGGTGAGGATGAAGCGCCCGCCTCGGAGAAAAAGGAGCCGGACGAGGACACTATGAGCCTGCCGCTGGTGGGCGTGGAGGACGTGCCCGATGAGGCCGGGGCACAGGAAGCCGGAACGGAGCCGCCACAGGCCGCCGCAAAGGCAGCGCCGCCGCAGCCCGGTGCCGCGGAGGAGGAAGAACAGGCGCAGGGCAGCGAGGAGATCGGCCAGAATCTGAAACACATGAGCGCGCGGCTCACGCTGCGCTGTGCGCTGAGCGGCATCCTGGCCGTGGCGCTGCTGGGCGCCGGCCTGATGGCCGAGGGCTTGCTGCCGCCGTCGGGCGCGCTGGACCCGGTGGGCGCGCCAGTGGCCTTTATGGGCGCAAACCTGCTGCTTTTGCTGCTGGCGGGAGGCGTGTCCTTTAGCGTGGTGCGGGAGGGTCTGGCCGGGCTGTTCGGCCGCCCCTCGGCGGATTCGCTGCCGGCCGTCGCCGTGGCGGCGGCGCTGGTGCAGGCGGTGGCGGCCCTGATGAACGCCGAGACCTACTGCACTTCGGGCCTGACGCTGATGTCCGGTATGGCGGCGCTGCTGCTGTTTTTGTGCAACCTGGGCAGCCGCATCCGGCTGGCGGCCATCGAGGGCAACTATGAGATGATCTGCTGCGGGGTGGAGCACAGAGGCGCATACCGCGTGCGGGATCGCGACCTGGTGCGCTGCCTCGCGGAGGGGCTGGACGAGAAGGATCCATGGATCCTGCTCAGCCGCCCGGTAGAGTGGGCCAGCGACTTTATTCAGCAGAGCTTCAGCGAGCGAACCAGCGAGCGCATGGCTCAGCGGATGGCCCGTATCCTGGCAGTGGCCGGCGTTTTGAGCGGCGCGGTGCTGCTGATCCTGGGCCGGGGTACGGCCAACGCGGCCTCAGCCATGGCGGCGATGGTCTGCCTGGGCGCGCCGCTCTCGGCCACCCTGGTGGCGGGGCTTTCCAGCCTGCGGATGCAGCGCGCCGCCGGCACGGTGGGGGCGGTGATCCCCGGCTGGGCCGCGGTGGAGGAGCTGGGAGGCATCGATACGATCCAGGTGGACGCGCGGGACCTGTTTACGCCGGAATGCGCGCAGCTGGAGGATATTCGGATGTTCAAGGGCGGCCGGATCGACACGGCCATCCTGTATACGGCAAGCGTGCTCAGCCAGGGCTGCAACACGCTGAGCGGGCTGTTCCGCCAGATCATTGCGGAGCGGACGGATCTGCTGCTCCCGGTCAAGGACCTGGAAAAGCACCGGGGGCTCGGCTTCTCTGGCTGGTGCGACAACTGCCGCGTGCTGGTGGGCACCCGCGAGATGATGGAGCAGGAGGATGTGGCCCTGCCGGAGCAGGAATATGAGGACAAGCACTCCCGCAACGGGAAATTCCAGATCCTGTACCTGGCCGTGTCCGGCAGCCTGCACGCGATGTTCGTGCTGAAATATGTGGGCGGCCGCCATGCGGCCCGCGGGCTGAGCATTTTGCAGCACGAAAACGTGCGGCTGCTGGTCTCCTGCGACGACCCCACCCTGACAGCCCGGCGCATCAGCGAGGTGTACCGCCTGCCAGAGGGGCTGGTGCAGGTGATGACCGAGGAGCAATGCCAGGCGGCGGCGCCGGCGATGGCCTACGCCGCGGATGCCCCCTGCTGCATGATCCATCTCCAGGGCTTTGCCAGCCTCACCGGCGGCCTGCGGGCCGCTGCAAGGGCGCAGACGGCGGAGCAGTCCGGCACGACAGTGCAGCTGGTATCGGTGTGCATCTCGGTGGTGATCGGCCTGCTGCTCACCTACGCGGGCAACGTGGGGGCGCTTTCGCTGGTAGCCGTGCTGATGTATCAGGCGGCGTGGAGCGCGCTCAGCCTTGC
>CAZYAX010000175.1:0-4421 GCA_964646195.1 uncultured Faecalibacterium sp.
GCCCGAAGGGCGTGATTTGTTCAGAGGTTCCTTAAAACAGGAAACCGAAAAAAGATCCAAAGGGACTTTTAAATCGATCGTGGCAAACGCCCCGGGGCGCATCCCGGTGCCTGCGTGCCGCATTCGGAGCACAGCCCCGTGGAAAGGAGTTTTTCTTATGTTTGAACTGATGCCGGAAGATTTTGTGCTGCTGCAAAAACGCACCAGCAGCGCCGTGCCGGAGGGGCTGCTGCCCGTGGGTCTGGAATACCGCGGCCCGCACGGCATGATCAGCGCCTTTTACTGCGGGCTGCTCGCGCCGCGCTTGCCGCAAAGCGGCGAGGCCGCCGCGCTGGGCGGGGTGCGCGGCGTGCAGCTGTGCGAAAAGGAGGGCGGCACATGGCAGGTGCGCCTGTACGGCGCAGACCCCGAGCATGCCGTGCAGGGCGCCGCCTCCGCCGGGACGGTGCAGGCCGTGCTCAAGGGCTTCGGCTTGCTGCCGCTGCCCGGCAGTATCAGTGGATCGGAAAAATAAATCGCTGCAAACGGGCGCTATGGAGAGCGCAGAAATGGCGATCTTTTGCGGCCCGTTGGCTCTTGCCTGGCGCGGCCCGTATGCGGGAAGCGGCTGCCTGCCCATAAGAGCGTTTTATGATGGTATAGGGAATGTAAGGACCCCGCGTCCGTTTTGGGCGCGGCATCTTACATTCCCTTTTCATTTGCCCGGCTGGCAGCACAAAAACTTTACCTCGATTTTTCCCGCGCATGGTCGAAGGCGGCGGTGCGGCGCGTTAAAATAGGGCTGTCCCACGAAACAAAAAACAACGATACAGATAAGCGATATTTTTGTATGGAGGAAAATCACTATGTCCGATTTAAAAAAGATGAACCGCCGTTCCTTCCTGGCCGTGTGCGGCACTGCCGCCGCAGCTGCTCTTGTGCTCACCGGCTGCGGCAGCGCGCCGTCCGCCGCTGCATCGTCCCTGCCAGCCGGCAGCACAGCGTCCGCAGCCGGTGTTTCGTCCCCGGCTGGCAGCGCCGGAACCCCGGAGGCGGCCGCCCTGTCCGGCAATGTATCGACCGGCGGCTCCACCTCGATGAAAAACCTGATCGCTGCGCTGACCGAGGGCTTTGCCGAAGTGGCCCCGGAGGTCACGGTCAGCTACGACCCCACCGGGTCCGGCGCGGGCATCACGGGCGCCACCGAAAAGACGCTGGACATCGGCCTCTCGTCCCGCAACCTCAAGGAGAGCGAGACCGGCCTGGACGCGACCGTCGTCGCGCTGGACGGCATCGCCATCGTCGTGAACAACGGCAGCAAGGTGGCGAACCTCTCCCTTGACCAGATCGCCGGCATTTTCACCGGCACAGTCACCAGTTGGGCTGAGGTGGGCGGCGAGGCAGGCGAGATCGTCGTCATAGGCCGCGAGGCTGGCTCCGGCACCCGCGACGGCTTCGAGAGCATCTGCGGTGTGGAAGATGCCTGCCAGTACGATCAGGAGCTCACGGCCACCGGCGCGGTGATCAGCGCCGTGGAGGCCAATCCCCTGGCCATCGGCTATGCGTCCCTGTCCGCTGTGGGCGATACCGTTAAGATGGTCACGGTAGAGGGCGTCGCGTGCAGCGAGGCCACCGTGCAGGACGGCAGCTATGCCATCCAGCGCCCCTTCGTGTTCGTGACCAACCAGTCCGTCACGCTGTCCGAGGCGGCGCAGGCCTTTATGGACTTTGCCGCCGGCCCGGACGCGGCGGAGCTGATCCGCGCCGCAGGGGCAGTGCCTTTGGTTTGAGCCAGGGCAGATGAAAGCGGGTGGCTTTATGGATAAAACAAACTTTTACACCCGGCTATTGGCGTGGCCGGAGGGCCTCCCCCTGCCGTGCCCCGCAAAAGGCCCGGCCCGGCGGCGGGACGCGCGGCGCGCAGCCGAAGCGCCCCGCACCCCGGCAGAATGGCTGGAGCTTGTGATGCACGGCATCTTTTTCCTGTGCGGGATGCTGGCCGTGGGCTGTGTGGCGCTGATCACGGTGTACATGGTGCTGGCCGGCACGCCGGCCATCGGCCAGATCGGCCTGCGGGAGTTCCTGTTCGGGCAGGTGTGGGCCTCTACGGCTGCGGTGCCCCGGTACGGCATCCTGCCGTTCATCCTGTCCAGTGTGTGCGGCACGGCAGGCGCCGTTTTGCTGGGCGTCCCGGTGGGGCTGCTCACGGCGGTGTTCCTCTCCAAGGCCGCGCCAAAGCGCATTGGCAGCGCCGTGGCCGCCATGGTGGAGCTGCTGGCGGGCATCCCCAGCGTGATTTTCGGCCTGCTGGGCATGCAGGTGCTGGTGCCCGCCGTGGCAAAGATCTTTGGCCGCGCGTCCGGCGCGTGCCTGCTGGCGGCTATCGTGGTGCTGTCCATCATGATCCTGCCCAGCATTGTTTCGGTGTCGGTCACGGCACTCAACGCGGTGCCGCCGGAGTACGAGCAGGGCAGCCTGGCGCTGGGTGCCACCGAGGCAGAGACCTGGTTCAAAGTCAGCATTCCGGCGGCCAAAAGCGGCATTGCGGCGGGCGTGGTGCTGGGCATCGGCCGCGCGGTGGGCGAGGCCATGGCCGTGATGATGGTGGCGGGCAACTCGCCCAATATGCCGGGCCTGTTCAGGAGTGTTACCTTTTTGACTACGGCCATCGCCAAGGAGATGAGCTACGCCAGCGGCCTGCAACGGCAGGCGCTGTTCAGCATCGCGCTGGTGCTGTTCGTGTTTATCATGCTGCTCAACCTGCTGCTGAATTTTATCCTGAAGGGCGGTGGACGGAATGAATAAAACGGGCTTTTCCCCGGCGCGCCGCGCGTGGAACCGTATCGTCACCGGCGCGGTGTGGGCGGCGGCGCTGCTGGTCATCGCGCTCACCGTGGGCATCCTGGGCATGGTGCTGGCGCGCGGCCTGCCCCACATCAGCTGGGCGTTCCTCTCCGGTACGGCCAGCGTGCTCCGGGGCACCGACGGCATCCTGCCTGCCATTTTGAACACGCTGTACATCATCCTGCTCACGCTGGCCATCGTGCTGCCGCTGGGCGTGGGCGCGGCGGTCTACCTGACCGAGTACGCCTCCAACCGGCGGGTCATCGCGGTGATCGAGTTCACCAACGAGACGCTGGCGGGCATCCCCAGCATCCTCTACGGCCTGGTGGGTATGCTGGTGTTCTGCCAGCGGCTGGGCTTGCAGACCAGCCTGCTTTCGGGCAGCCTGACGCTGGTGATCATGACGCTGCCGACCATCATCCGCACCACGCAGGAATCCCTCAAAACGGTGCCTCAGGGCTACCGCGAGGGCGCGCTGGGCCTGGGTGCGGGCAAGTGGCATGTGATCCGTACCATCGTGCTGCCGTGCAGCATCGACGGCGTGGTCACCGGCTGCATCCTGGCCGTGGGCCGCATCGTGGGCGAGAGTGCCGCGCTGCTGTTCACCGCGGGCGCGGCGGAGGTCATCGCCAAAAGCATGCTGTGCGCCTATACGAGCAACGGTGCGACGCTGTCGGTGCTATTGTACCTGCGCGCGTTCGAGGACGGCAACTTCACGTCCGCATGGGCCATCGGCGCGGTGCTGCTGGTGCTCGTGCTGTGCATCAACGCCGCGGCCCGGCTGGCCAAGACCCGCCTGCGGCAAAAGAGCTGAAAGAGGTATTTTTATGGAAGCATCCAATTCCGCGCCGGTCATCGCGGCCAAAGCGCTGGATCTCTGGTACGGGGATTTCAAGGCGCTGAAAAGCGTCTCGCTGGACATCGGCGAAAAGGAGATCACCGCGCTGATTGGCCCGTCCGGCTGCGGCAAATCCACCTTTCTCAAAACGCTCAACCGTATGAACGATCTGGTGCCGGGCGTGCGCATCGAGGGGCAGGTCCTGCTGCGCGGGGAGGACATCTTTGCCCGCGAGACAGAGCCGGCCACGCTGCGCCGCCGGGTGGGCATGGTGTTCCAGAAGGCGAACCCCTTCCCCATGAGCATCTACGACAACATCACCTACGGCCCGCGCCTGCACGGCGTGCGCCGCAAGGACGAGCTGGACGCGCTGGTGGAGAGCAGCCTGCGGGGCGCGGCCCTCTGGGACGAAGTGAAGGACCGGCTGAAAAAGAGCGCGCTGGGCCTCTCGGGCGGGCAGCAGCAGCGGCTATGCATCGCCCGCGCGCTGGCCGTGAAGCCGGAGGTGCTGCTGATGGACGAGCCTACCAGCGCGCTGGACCCCGGCAGCACGATGAAGGTGGAGGAGCTGATGAGCGAGCTGAAAAAGAATTACACTGTGGTCATCGTCACCCATAACATGCAGCAGGCGGCGCGCATCAGCGACCGCACGGCCTTCTTTTTGCTGGGCGAACTGGTGGAAGCAGGCCCCACGATCAAAATTTTCAGCACGCCGGCCGACCAGCGCACCGAGGACTATATTTCGGGCCGGTTCGGCTGA
>CAZYAX010000176.1:0-4396 GCA_964646195.1 uncultured Faecalibacterium sp.
TTCCCGGATAACAGGGACTTTGAAAATCTGCATTTTGGATTTGCGGCGTTCTGACGGATGCGATGCTTTTTTGTTCGGAAAAGCTGTCCATACAGCAAAAAATGTGTTATACTATATCCGATTATCAAACGAAAGAGGTAACGCATGGCGGACGATCTGAGAGCGGAGTTTTGCAAACTGCGCGATACTTATATTGAAAAGCAATTTGGGCGGCTGAACGATATGCAGCGGCAGGCGGTGTTTATCACCGACGGCCCGCTGCTTATCCTCGCGGGCGCGGGCAGCGGCAAGACCACGGTGCTGGTCAACCGTATTGCGAACCTGATCCGCTTTGGCAGCGCGCACGGCAGCCGCGAAACGCCCCGTGAGGTGACTGAAGACGACATCAAGGCCCTGCGCACCGCCATTATGATGGGCACCGATGTGCCCTTCTGGCTGGACGGTATGATGCGGCGCAATGCGGTGCGCAGCTGGAACATCATGGCCATCACCTTTACCAACAAGGCGGCCGGCGAGCTCAAGGCCCGTCTGCGCGCGATGCTGGGCGACGAGGCGGGCGATGAGGTGTTTGCCGCTACCTTTCACTCGGCGTGCGTGCGCATTTTGCGCCGCTACGCGGAGGAAATCGGCTGGCCGCGCAGCTTTACCATCTACGATACCGACGACGCCCAGCGTGTGATGAAGAATGTGTATAAGGAGCTGAGCGTGGACGACAAGTTTTTGCCTGTCAAGAGCGCGCTCAACCAGCTCAGCCGCTGGAAGGATCAGCTCGTGAGCCCGGAGGAGGCCATGCAGAGCAGCGCCGGCAACACCAAGGGCGCGCTGGCGGCCCGCATCTATACCTGCTACGAAAAGCACCTCAAGGACGCCGGCGCGTTCGACTTCGACGACCTGATCTACCAGACCGTGGAGCTGCTGCAAAATAACCGCGAAGTGCGGGAGTATTACCAGACTAAATACCGCTACCTGCTGGTGGACGAGTATCAGGACACCAGCGTGGCGCAGTTCCAGCTGGTGAGCCTGCTCACTGGGCCGGAAAAGAACATCTGCGTGGTGGGCGACGACGACCAGAGCATCTACCGCTTCCGCGGCGCGACGATCGAGAACATCCTCAACTTTGAAAAATATTTCCCCGGCACAAAGACCATCCGGCTGGAGCAGAACTACCGCTCCTCCTCCAACATCCTCAACGCTGCCAACTGCGTCATCCAGCACAACACCGAGCGCAAGGGCAAGGAGCTCTGGACCCAAAACGGGGAGGGCGAAAAGGTGCACCTCTACCACGCGGAAAATGAGCAGGAGGAGGCGGAGCATATCGCGGAGGTGATCGGCGAGCACGTCAAGGCGGGCGGCCATCTGGCGGACCATGCCATCCTCTACCGCATGAACGCCCAGTCCGCCCCCATCGAAAATTACTTCACCCGCGCGGGCATCCCGCACAAAATTTTGGGCGGCCAGCGCTTCAACGACCGCAAGGAGGTCAAGGACATCCACTCCTATATGTCCATCGTGGCAAACCCGCAGGACGACGTGCGGCTGCGGCGTATCATCAACGAACCGGCCCGCAAGATCGGCGCGACCACCGTGGAGGTCATCGCTGACCTGGCTGCGCAGCAAGGCGTGGGGATGCTGGAGATCATCGGCCACGCGGATGAATACGCGCGGCTCTCCCGCGCGGTGATGCCGCTGCTCAAATTTTGGCAGATGTATCAAAGCCTGCGCGATGCGCTGGAGACCGTCCCGCTGGATCAGTTTGCCGAAAAGGTGATCGAGCTTACCGGCTACAAGCAGATGCTGGAGCAGCAGATCGCCCAGGGCCATGAGGATGCCCGCGACCGGCTGGAAAACCTGGGCCAGCTCGTGAACAACGTAAAGACCTACTGCGACCAGCGCGGCGCGGAGGCGACGCTGGAGGGGTATCTGGAGGAGATCGCCCTCATCAGCGACATTGACAACTACAACGCGGACGCCGACCAGGTGGTGCTGATGACCATCCACTCCGCCAAGGGGCTGGAATTCCCCTATGTGTTTCTGGTAGGGCTGGAGGAGGGCGTGTTCCCCAGCGAGATGAGCCGCTATTCCGAGGCTGACCTGGAGGAGGAGCGCCGCCTGGCGTATGTGGGCATCACTCGTGCCAAAAAGGAGCTGTACCTCTCCAACAGTGTCACCCGTATGCTGTACGGCCAGACCCGGCGCAACGAGCTCAGCCGCTTTGTGGCGGAAATCGAGCCGGAATATTTGGACGAGGCCAACAGCCCCGCGCTGGAGCAGCGTGCCCGCTACGGCGGCTGGGGCGATGGGTACGGCGATACCGGCGCTGTGCCCGGCGGCGCGTCGGGCTACTCAGGATCGTCCGGCTGGGGCCATGGGCGCACAAACGGTGCGCCGGGATACGCCGGCAATTCGGGCGGTTCCGGCTGGGGCCGCGCGGCGGGAGGCTATTCCGGACGGCCCCGCGGCGCCTATTTGAACGGCGAATACAACGCAGGCGAGCGCGCGCAGCGCCGTCCTGCCGGCCGTGGCGGCTATGGCGGCAATGCCGGTGGGTTTGGCAACGGCGCGGATGACTTCGGCAGCGGCTACGGGCGTTCGTCCGGTAATTCGTCCGGCAGCGCGCCGTCCGCCGGGTCCGGCAGGAGCTGCGCGGGCCGAGGCACGGGCTCCGGCAGCTTTGGCGCAGGCGTGCCGCGCGCGCCGGCGGCAAGGCCCGCCCCCTTTGGCGCGCCGCCGTTGGCTTCCGCACAGGCAGGCGCTAAGAGCTATGCGCCCGGCGACGTGGTGGAGCACAAGGTGTTTGGCCGCGGCGTTGTGCAAAAGGTGACCCCCGCGGCGGGCGACTGCATCGTGGAGATCTGCTTTGATAAGGTGGGCGTGAAAAAAACCATGGCGAATTTTGCGCCGCTGAAAAAGATCGGTTCGGAGGAGTAAACCAAGATGATGAAGGTGACATTGATCGCGCATACCCCACAACCCGAAAAGGTGGTGGCCGCGGCGGCCAAGCTGTGCTATTCCGACGCGCACATCGAGGACCTGCTGGACGGCCTCACCGAGGAAAAGACCGCTAAATTTTTGGATATGCTTAACGACCTCGGCCACGCCAGCCCCATCGAGCACGCCAGCTTTACCTTTGGCATTGAGGGGGTGAGCCGTACGCTGCTGGCCCAGATCACGCGGCACCGTATCGCGTCCTTCAGCGTGCAGAGCCAGCGGTATGTGCGGCTGGACGATTTCCGCTATGTGATCCCGCCCGAGATCGAGGCCATCCCTGAGGCGAAGGCGGCCTTTATCGACAGTATGAACGAGGACGCCAAGCGCTATCTGGATCTGGCCAAAAAGCTGGAGGACGGCCACACCGCCCGCCTTATGGCTGAGGGCATGCCCGAAAAGCAGGCCCGTGCCAAGGCTGCCAAGCAGGCCAACGAGGATGCGCGCTTTGTGCTGCCCAACGCCTGCGAGACCAAGATGGTCGTGACCATGAACACCCGCAGCCTGCTCAATTTTTTCCGGCTGCGGTGCTGCAACCGCGCCCAGTGGGAGATCCGCGCGCTGGCCGAGGAGATGCTGCGGCTGGTGTACCCGGTGGCGCCGCATTTGTTCCGCACGGCGGGGCCCGCCTGCCTGACCGGCCCATGCCCCGAGGGCAAAATGTGCTGCGGCAAGGCGGCCGAAGTGCGCGCCCGGTATGAGGCCATGCGAAAGGAAGCGGACGTATGAGCAAGGGGCGGCTGATCGTGATCGAAGGGCTGGACGGCAGCGGCAAGGCCACGCAGGCCCAACTGCTGGCCCGGCGCCTGGCTGCAGAAGGCAGGGAGGTGAGGGAGATCACCTTCCCGGATTACAGCAGCGATTCCTCCGCGCTGGTGCGGATGTACTTGGGCGGGCAGTTTGGCCAAAGGCCGGACGACGTGAATGCCTACGCGGCGTCCAGCTTTTACGCCGTGGACCGCTACGCCAGCTATAAGACCAAGTGGGGCGCGTTCTACGAGCAGGGCGGCGTGGTGATCGCGGACCGGTACACCACCTCCAACGCGGTACATCAGTGCTCCAAGCTCCCGGAGGGGGAGTGGGGCGGCTATCTGGATTGGCTGTTCGATTATGAATTCCGGCTGCTGGGCCTGCCAGAGCCGGACGGGGTGATCTATCTGGCCGTGGAGCCGGACGTGAGCCAGCGGTTGCTGGCGGGCCGCTACCAGGGCGACGAGAGCAAAAAGGACGTCCACGAAAAGGATGTGGAATATCTGGCCCGCAGCCGCCGCGCAGCCGAATACTGCGCTGCCCGTCTCGGCTGGAAGACCGTGGCCTGTACCTCCCAAGGGGGCATGCGCGGCATCGAGGCCATCGGAACCGAGGTGTACGCGCTGGCGCGGCAGGCGCTGTGACAAAAGATGATTTGTTT
>CAZYAX010000177.1:0-4292 GCA_964646195.1 uncultured Faecalibacterium sp.
GCCCGAAGGGCGTGATTTGTTCAGAGGTTCCTTAGCCCCAAAACCCTCTGCATCGATCCTGGCTGCGCGCCTCGTTCGCTGGCCTGCGCGCCGGATCGGGACAGAAGTTTCATCCATGCGGCAGCGGCGCCGCTCCCTGTGTGGACGGCGCCGCTGTTTTTAGGTGAGAAAGGATTTTTCATCCGATGGAGTTTATCAAAGGTTTTGATGTTTCGACGCTGGCCGAGGTGGAACGCTGCGGCGGCAAATTCTACGACGGCGGTCCTGCGGAGGACGCGCTGGCGATTCTCCGGCGCTACGGCGGCAACTGGGTGCGCCTGCGGCTGTGGAACAACCCCTACGCCGAAACCGGCGAGGACTACGGCGCGGGCGTGTGCGACCTGCCGGTGGTGCTCACGCTGGCGCGGCGCGCCCGGCAACTGGGCATGAGCTGGCTGCTGGATCTGCACTATTCCGACTTTTGGGCCGACCCCGGCAAGCAAGTGGTTCCCAAGGCCTGGCAGGGCCTGGACGAGGCCGGGCTGGAGGCCGCCGTGTACCGCTACACCCGCGACGTGCTGGCCGCCTGCCGCGCGGCGGACGTGCCCCCCGCCATGGTGCAGGTGGGCAACGAGCTCTCCAACGGCCTGCTGTGGCCCACCGGCCATACCCCCAACTGGGACACTGTGTACCGGTACGTCTCGGCGGGCGTGCGCGCCGTGCGCGCCGAAACGCCGGACGCAAGGGTCATGGTCCATCTGGACAACGGCGGCAACCATGTGCTGTACCGCACCTGGTTCGACCACTACTTCCGGCGCAGCGGCGAATGCGATCTGATCGGCCTGAGCTACTATCCCTTCTGGCACGGCACGCTGGACGATTTGGCCGCCAACATGAACGACATCGGCCCCCGCTACGGCAAGGAGCTGGTGATCGTAGAGACCAGCATGGGCTTCACGCTGGAAAGCTACAGCCACAAGGAGGCCCTGCCCGAAAGCGAGCGCAAGGGTGCAGCGGCCCGCGAGGCGCTGGCCGCCAGGGTGGATTTTCCCATGACGCCGCAGGGCCAGGCGGACTACACCGCCGCGCTGCTGCGGGTGCTGCATGCGGTACCGCAAGGCTTGGGCCGGGGCCTGTTCTGGTGGGAGCCGGCCTGGATTCCGGTGCCGGGTTCCGGCTGGGCGCGCCGCCCCGGCTGGGAGTACGTCCACGAAAAGGGCCCCGGCGGCAACGAGTGGGCCAACCAGGCCCTGTTCGATTTCGACGGCCATGTGCTGCCTGCACTGGCGGTCATCCGTGACGGCTGCAACACCGCAAAGGAGGCAAACCTATGAGCATCCAAAAGAAAAAGCCCCGCCGGAAGCTGCTGTCCCTCTCCGGCAGCGCACTCAAATGGATCAGCCTTGCGCTCACATGCCTTGGCACCTTCAGCATGGCGGTGCTCCAGCGGGGCGTGCTGCGGCTGGACGGCTACACCAACGCCTCGCTGTACGAGGCGATGCAGCCCGGCTCGGCGCTGTTCGGCGCAGCCAGCCTGGCCGTGGGCTGTACGCTGCTGTCCGCGCTGGCGCTGCCCATTTACACCAAGCTTCTGCTGGAGGGCTGGAAGCACACCTCCAACGCCAAGCGCTACCTGCTGCGGCTGGCGCTGTGTGCGCTGGCCTCCGAGATCCCCTACGACCTGGCCTACCGCGGCAAATGGTTCGACCCCACCGCGCAGAACCCGCTCTGGGGCATCCTGCTGGCCGTGGTGATGCTGGAGCTCATCCGCCGCTACGCCGTGCCGCGCCCCGGCATCCTGGGCGTAGCGCTCAGGGCAGCCTTTATCGCGGCAGCCGCAGTGTGGGCCATCCTGCTCCAAAGCCAGCTGGGCGTGATGTTCGTGCTGCTGGCCGCGCTGTTCTACTGCTTTGAGGGCAGCGAGGTCAGCGTGATGCTGGGCGGCATCGCGCTCACGGTGCTGCAATTCCCCGCGCCGTTCGGCATGGTGTTCGTCTACTGGTACAACGGCCAGCGGGGCCGCGCGCCGCGCCGGCTGTTCTATTGGGCCTACCCGGTGCAGCTGCTCGTGTTTGCGCTCGTGGGCCGGCTGCTGGCCGGGTGATAAAAAAATGCAGTCCTCTGCCGCATGACGGAGGACTGCATTCGGTTTAGCCGGCGCCGGAAGGGCGCCGTGCAGGGTCAATTTGCTGCGTTCAGGCCCGCAATGCGGCCAAAGGTCATAATATCGGGGTAGGCATTGCCGCCCAGGCGGTTGTTGCCGTGGATACCACTGGTCACCTCACCCGCCGCATACAGGCCGGGAATCACTTCCCCGTCCGCATCCAGAACTTCGGCATTGGCGTTAATCTCAATGCCGCCCATCGTGTAGTGGACCGTGGGCGTGCGCAGGCTGGCGTAGAAGGGCCCCTGCTCGATGACCGAGTCCGCGCTGGTGGCCTTACCGAAGGCATCCTCGCCGGAGAGCATCCCTGCGTTGTAGGTCTCCACCGTAGCCTTGAGTGTCTCCGCGTCCACGCCGATCTTTTCTGCCAGCTCGTCCAGGCTATCCGCCACATAGGAGTGGCCATCGCCCAGCAGGGTATTGATCAGCTCCGTGCGGGTGGCGTCGTCCGCGATTTCGCTGCTGTCCACAATCAGCCACATCTGGCCGTCGGTCTGCTCCAGCTCGGCCATGCTGATGGCATAGCGGGTGTTATCCTCGTTGACGAAGCGCTCGCCTTCTTTGTTCACGAACATATATTCCGTGGCGCTGAGCCAGTTGCCCACAAATTCGCTGACGCAGCCGCAATCGTCGATGGGGTCGCCCAGCGGGTGCACCTGGATCTGATCCAGATTGATGAGGCTGCCGCCCACGGCCTCGGCCAGACCCAGGCCGTCGCCAGTGCTGGAGGTTGCGCAGCTGGTCATCGTGGTAGTGATCACCCCGTTGCTGTACTTGAGCACCAGCTCACTGTTGGCAGCATAGCCGCCGGTGGTCAGGATCACGCTCCTGGCGTTTACCGTGATCTTGCTGCCGTCCGTGCGCTCGGCCTCGCAGCCGGTCACCGCGCCGGTCTCATCCACCAGCAGGCCAGTCACGGCAGCGCCGGTTTCGACCTTGGCGCCATGGGCTGTGGCGTACTCGTTGAGCTTGTCAATGTACACACGGCCGCCGTTATCGCCTTCCTTGCCGGTGGCGGCCACAAGATCTACCTGATGGCCGCGGGCCCACTTGCCTCCGATGGCCATAAAGATATAATCGCTCTTAAAGGGTACGCCGATGGTATCCTCCAGCCAGGCCAGCGTTTCGGGGGCTTGGTCCGCATAGGCGCGGATCAGGGCGATATTGTCGATGCAGCCACCGCCCGTGTAGGTTTGCAGGGCATGCCAGTTGGTGCTGTCAAACAGGGCCGTGCTGCCGGATGCCTGCCAGGCCTCATAGTCGGCGCGCACGGCATCCATCAGGGCCTGATATTCCGGGTCGCTGGTCTGCACGCTGATGGCCTCCTCGACCTCCTTGCAATTGTCGGCGGTCATGGTCAGGATGCTTTGCAGCTCGGGGTCGGCGCAGTTATAGGTACCCTCGCCCAGCTTGGTGTTGCCGCCAATGGCCGGGGTCTTTTCCAGGACCAGCACACTGGCGCCAGCGCCAGCCGCGCTTGCTGCTGCCGCCATGCCGGCTCCGCCGCCGCCCACGATCACAACATCGACGTCATAGGCAGTGTCTTCGCCCTGCGCTGTTTCCACCTCGGCCGCATAATCCGCCAGATCCACGCCGGCCGCTTCCAGTGCGTTGCGCACTGCTTCCAGCAGCCCGTTGCTGGTCAGCGTCGCCGTGGCCACTGTATCCACGGCAATGGTATTGTTGGCAACCATTTGCGGTATCATCTGGTCAAAGGCGGGCGTGCCGACACCTTCGGTCTCGGAATTTTCCTTTACCTGAATATCCGTGATCGTGCCGGCATCATCCAGCGTCACGGCAACCACAATATCGCCGTTGCGGCCCGTGCCGGTGCCCTCGTACACTCCTGCGACGCCGGCTGTGCTCCCGGACGCCGCAGCCGGACTGCTGCTGCCGCCACAGCCCGTAAACAGACACAGCGACATGGCCGTTGCAAGCAGCAGCGCTAAAATTTTGCGTTTCATGTTATACCTCCATTCATTTGCCCGCTGCCAAAGCGGACAGCGGTTCTCTTTTTTCCATGATAGCATAGCGGCGGCGCAAAGACTAATATAATTTTTAACGAAATCCATAGCATCTTGCTATCGTTTTTGTTATAATAGCCGCAGAAGCGGCTATTTGAGCTATCGGTGCAATGCTGCGGCATTGG
>CAZYAX010000178.1:0-4280 GCA_964646195.1 uncultured Faecalibacterium sp.
CTAAAAGACCTCTGAATCGATTGCGGTGGATGCCATAGCACGCATTCCGGCGGCTGCGGCGTACACCGGGCTGGAGCAGAGGCTCTCATCCTGTACGGAGGTACGGCAATGGAGCATTTTGTCACCTTCACCGGCGTGTCCAAGTACTACCAGACCGGCAGCGTGCGGATCGCGGCGGCGGATCACTTGAATTTTTATGTGGATAAGGGCGAGTTCTGCATCATCGTGGGGCCGTCCGGCGCGGGAAAGACCACGCTGCTCAATATGCTGGGCGGCATGGATACCTGCGACGAGGGCGCCATCCTGCTGGACGGCGCAAACATCAGCAAGTATACCGAAAAGGAGCTCACCACCTACCGCCGCCACGACGTGGGATTTGTGTTCCAGTTTTACAATCTGGTGCAGAACCTCACCGCGCTGGAAAACGTGGAGCTGGCCAGCGAGATCTGCAAAGATCCGCTGGACGCCGCCGAAACGCTGCGCAGCGTGGGTCTGGGCGAGCGGCTCAATAACTTTCCGGCGCAGTTGTCGGGCGGCGAGCAGCAGCGCGTGTCCATTGCGCGGGCGCTGGCCAAAAACCCCAAGCTCCTGCTGTGCGACGAGCCCACCGGCGCGCTGGACTATAAGACCGGCAAGGCTGTGCTGGCGCTTTTGCAGCGCACCTGCCGCGAAACGGGCCGCACCGTGATCGTGATCACCCACAACACGGCCCTCACCGGCATGGCCGACCGTATCATCCAGGTCAAGAGCGGGCAGATCCTGTCCAACCAAGTCAACCCGAACCCCGTGCCGGTGGAGCAGATCGAGTGGTGAGCAACGTGTTGAATAAGACCTATCGGAAAAATATTTGGCGGGAGGTGGGCAGCACCCGCAGCCGCTTCCTCTCGTTTTTTGGCATCGTGATGCTGGGCGTCACGATGCTCACCGGCCTGATGAGCGTTGCGCCCGATATGCGCGCGGCGGGGCAGGCCTATTTTACCCGCCAGAACCTGATGGATCTGCGGGTGCTCTCCACGCTGGGCCTCAGCGAGGACGACATCGCGGCCATCGCCGCCACCGAGGGCGTGCGGGACGTGATGCCCGTGAAGCAGCAGGACTTTGAGATGCGCAACGAGGCGGGCGATACGCTGGTGGTGCGCGTGCAGGAGCTGCCGGAGGGGATGGACCCGGAGGCTGATACCCCGGCCAACATCAACCGCCTGGAGCTGGAGGAGGGCCGCTGGCCCGAAGCGCCGGGCGAGTGTGTAGTACACTGGATCGGCTTTGTCAAGGGCGTTGCGCTGGGTGACGTGCTCACGCTGGAAGAAGAAACGGACACCCTCGCCGCCCAAAGCTACACCGTGGTGGGCATGGTGCGGGACCCGATGCACTTTTCCATCGACAGCGAGAGCAGCACCGCGGGCGACGGCAACCTGGACATGGAGGCGTTCATCCCGGCGGGCGGCTTTACCACCGACTATTACATGGCCTGCTACCTCACGGTAGAGGACGCGGCGGGGCTGGACACCTACACCGAGGCCTATGACGCCGCCGTGGACGCGGTGGCCGAACGGCTGGAGGCGATCAGCGGCGAGAGGACGGCGCTGCGCCGGGCCGAGCTGGTGGACGACGCCAACGCCCAGCTGGCGGACGCCAAGGCGGAGTTTGCCGAAAAGAAGGCGGATGCCGAGGCGCAGCTGGCCGAGGCGGAGCAGCAGCTGGAGGACGCCAAGGCCCAGCTGGACGCGGGCGAGGCGGAGTACGCCGCCGGGCAGCGCGAGCTGGCCGCCCAGAAGCAGGCGCTGCCCAATACGCTGGAGAGCGGCTCGCAGGAGATCCTGGTCAACGAGGAGGCCGTGCTGAACTTTGAGGATCAGCTGCGGCAGATGCGCCTGCTGGTGGAGATGAAGCAGGTGGCCGACCCCATGCTGGACTACGCCGCGCGGCTGCTGGCCAGTGCGCAGCAGGCGCTGGACGAGGCCGAGCCGGACGACAAGGACTACGAGCATCTGCGCGAGGCGCTGGCCAGCGCGCAGAACCTTTATGATAGTATTCAATCCCAGCTGGACGGCTACCAGGCCCAGCTGGATGAGGCCAAGCGGCAGCTGTACGCGCAGGGGCTGCTGAGCGCGCCGGATGTTTCCAACGCCGAGCTGGTGAGTCAGGCGGAGGAGCAGCTGCGCCGCATGAAGCTGGCCCTGCTGGAGGGGCAGCTCTCCATCAACACGGGCACGGCCACCGCCTACGCCGCCTTTGAGGCCGCCGAGGAGCAGCTGGCCGGGGCCCGCGCCCAGCTGGACGAGGGCTGGGCCGAATACAACAGCGGCATGGAGGAGTTTACCGCCCAAAAGGCCGAGGCCGAGGCGCAGCTGGCGGACGCGCAGCAGCAGCTCACCGACGCACAGGAGCAGGTGGACGACATCGCCGCAGGCGAGTGGTATGTGCTGGACCGGGATACCATCGTCAGCTTTGTGACCTTTGAGCAGAACGCGGACCGCATCGCGGCCATCGCGCAGGTGTTCCCGGTGTTCTTCTTCCTTGTGGCGGCGCTGGTGGCCACCACCACCATGACCCGTATGGTAGAGGAGAACCGCCTCCAGATGGGCACCCTCAAGGCGCTGGGCTACTCGGACGGACAGATCGCCGCCAAGTACCTGCTGTACGGCATCGGGGCCAGCCTGCTGGGCAGCATAGCGGGCATCCTGGTGGGTTTTGCGGGCTTCCCGAGCGTGATCTGGTACGCCTATTCCATCATGTACACGGTGCCGGGCTTTAAGCTCATCGTATACCCGGGCCTCACGGTGGTGGGCGTGCTGATCAGCGCGGCCATCATCGGGGCCGCCACGCTGGCGGCCTGCCAGGCCAGCCTGCGCGAAAAGGCGGCAGCGCTGCTGCTGCCCCGCGCACCGGCAGCGGGCAAGCGCATCTTTTTGGAGTACATCAAGCCCCTGTGGAGCCGCATGAGCTTTTCGCAAAAGACCACGGCCCGCAACCTGCTGCGATATAAAAAGCGCTTCTTTATGACGGTGCTGGGCGTGGCGGGCTGCACGGCGCTGCTGCTGGTGGGCTTTGGCATCCAGGATTCCATCATGGACGTGGTGGATAAGCAATACGCCGAGCTCACCCACACCGACCTCACCGTTGCGCTGAGCAGCGAAAAAGCGCTCACCGTGGAGCACGGCGTGGCCGAGCTGCTGGATACGGACAGCAGCGTGGAGAGCTGGGGCGTGTTCTACACCCGCACCATGTCGGTGTACAACGCGGACGGGCAGGAGGCCAGCGTCACCGTGACGGCGGCGCAAAGGCCCGAGGATATGACCCGGTACTTCACCTTCCGCACGCGGCTGGGCCACGAAGCGATCCCCTTTGACGAGAACAGCGTGATCCTCACCGAGAAGACCGCCGATAACCTGGGCGTTTCTGCCGGCGACAGCCTGTGGGTAGCCGCCGGGGACGGCCGGCGCATGGAGGTAAAGGTGAGCGCCGTGACCGAAAACTACATCTTTACCAAGCTCTACATCTCGCAGCAGCAGCTCGAAGCGCTGCTGGGCGGGCCGGTGGAATGGAATACCGTGCTGGCGAAAACCAATTGCGAGACGGCGGCGGAGTCCAGCGCGCTGAGCGGGGCCATCCTGAGCAAAAACTACATCAGCAGCGTGAGCTTTGCCGGGGACACCACCAGCACCTTTACCAACATGATCAGCTGCATCAACTATGTGGTGCTGCTGGTGATCGTGTGCGCGGCGGCGCTGGCGGCTGTGGTGCTGTATAACCTGATCAACGTCAACCTGGCCGAGCGCAAAAAGGAGCTGGCCACCATCAAGGTGCTGGGATTCTACGACAAGGAGGTCTACCGGTACATCTTCCGGGAGATCGAGCTGCTCAGCCTGATCGGCGCGGTGGTGGGGCTGGGCATCGGCGTGCCGCTGCACCAGTTCATCATCCGCACGGTGGAGATCGACCAGATGATGTTCATCCGCACCATCGCGCCCACGAGCTACCTGTACAGCGTGGTGCTCACCATGGTGTTCGCGCTGGCGATGTGCTTTATCATGCGCCGCCAGGTCAAGGCCATCAGCATGGTGGAGAGCATGAAGGCCCCCGAATGACCGGCTTTGTCTGTGCAGACCGGCTTTGTCCATGCAGAATTAACAAAAGGTTCATGGAAATCCCATGATTTCGGCCGGCAGTTCTGGTATAATACAATTGCAGGGGGCAGGGCCGCAACTGTACCCCCTGTACATGATTCCTCCTCACACCAAAGCTAATACCAAATGGGGCAGCCCTCTCTGTGAACCGCA